>CAITGN010000105.1:0-6196 GCA_903891965.1 uncultured Bacteroidota bacterium | reverse complement strand
GCATTTGCTTTTTTATGTCTATTATGTTTCCTACCATTTTTTCATTGGGCATAAAAGAGCTTGGTCCAGATACTGAAATGGCCAGTAGCTTAATAGTTATGTCCATTGTAGGGGGTGCTGTTTTGCCTCGTATTTTTGGATTAATAAGTGATGCAACTGGCAATATACAAATGGGCTATATAGTGCCATTAGTGGCTTTTGCAGTAGTTGCCTATTTTGGATGGAAGGGTAGTGAAATTAAAAAAGCTACTGAATAATTTTATTTTTCTGCATCCAGGTTTTCATGACGCTGGTCCAGACAATTTCACTAGTGGGGTTTTTCATCCCATAGCCATGCGCCCCCTTTTCATATAAATACAATTCGGCCGGCACTTTATGCGCTATTAAATTATCATAATAATGTATGGCGTTGGCAACGGGTACCACATCATCGTCTTTAGAGTGTACTAAAAAAGCAATAGGGGCGTCTTTGGTAATTTGCTTTTCACTACTAAAATAATTAATGGCCTTTTTTGACTTTTCATCATTGGCATTACCAATTAAATTAATTCTTGAACCTTCATGTCCTTCAGGGCCAAAACTAATAACAGGGTAGATAAGAATTTGAAAATCGGGTCTTAATGAAACCTTGGTAGGGTTCTCAATTTTAATATCATTATAATGAGTAGCCAGGCTAGAGGCCAAATGACCGCCTGCTGAAAAGCCCATGATACCAATTTTATTTTTATCAATACCCCAAGTGTCGGCATTGATTCTTGCTAGTAGTATAGCCTGCTGAGCATCTTGTAAAGGGGCAATGCTTTTATCTATTTGATTCGCATCATTCGGAATTCTATATTTTAAAACAATTGCGTTTACTCCAATACTATTAAAATATTTTGCTACATCGGCGCCCTCATGCCCTGCAGCAAGAATAGTATAGCCTCCACCAGGACAAATAATAACACAAGGTCTTTTAGTATTGTCATTAGCCACTCTAAAATATTGGTAACTAGGTATAGATACTTTTTCAACAATTAAAATACCCGTACTACTAGATTCAGCCTCTTGATTCTTAGACGAGATATTATTCGGAATGGTCTTATATAAAGGCTGGTATTGTGCCAAGGCTGTAGTCATATAAAAAAATGTTATACAGATAAGTAATCCAATTTTAGTTAATACTTTATTTTGAATCATAGAATTATTATTAAAATATTTATTTAGATCCTTGAATTAAGAGGGTATAATAATTAATACTTTTTTGAAAATCACTAATTAATAATCTTTCATCAATACCATGGTATCCTTTTGCATTGGTAATAGGTGTAAAATTTATAACCCCATCACTAATTTCTCTGTAATTTCTGGAATCGGTGGCACCTACCATGAGCATGGGAGCTACAATAACATCATCCACAATAGCATTAATGGCTTGCTCTACTCTTTTAAAGGCCTTACTATTAATATCGGTAGTAGGAGAAGGGAGGGTGCTATAATTATTATAATAAGTAATTTTAATATTTGTATCATTGATAGCCTTTTCTACAAAATTGTAAACATCTTGTTGTGTCTCCCCTGGTAAAATTCTACTATTTATATAGGCTGTGGCAAAAGTAGGAATTACATTATCTCTCACACCGCTATTAAATATGGTAGGCACTATAGTAGTTCTTACTAAAGCGTTTGAACTAGGAGACTCCGATAAATTATTAATGACTTTCTTTTCAAATAACCACATATTAGAAAGCATCATTTTTTTCCAAAAGTTATCTGTGTATCCACTTACTCTTTCTAGGTAGGCTTTAATGGGAGGAATAATTTTAGCAGGCATTTGATTTTCTCTAACCTTGTATAATCCCTTACTTAAAATATCAATAGCTGTTCTTTGTCCCGGAATAGAGGAGTGACCTCCTGCTATTTGCGCAGTCAAAATTAAAGTCACATATCCTTTTTCTCCAACGCCAATAGAAGCGATAGGTCTTTTCACATCTTTCATATCCTCTGTTGAAATTTCCCCACCTTCATCTACTACTATATCAAATCTTTTATGAAGCGATTTAAAATATTTAACAACTGCAGTAGCTCCTTTGCCACTCGATTCTTCATCAGCACCAAAGCATAGTAAAATAGTTTGCTTTGGTTGAAAGCCCTTATCTAACTGCGCTTCAGCTGCTTCTAGAATACTAATCATACTTGATTTATCATCTAGCACACCTCTTCCCCATATATAACCTTCCTTCACTTCACCCCCATAAGGTACCGCATGCCATAATTTAACAGCGGAAGCTTCTACAGGAACCACATCATAATGTGCCATTAAAACCATAGGAAGTAAACTAGTATCGGTTCCCTTCCACTCGTAGATATAATTAAAACTATCAATGATGGTTCTTGGTAAATTTTTATGAATTAATGGATATGATTTTTCCATGAATTTTCTATAGGCAAGGAAGGTAGCTGTATCAAATTGATAGGCATCGTTAGGCGTTTCAGTTGGAAGCTGAATGGCCTCAGACATATGCGCAACGGCACTCGTAGGAACCGCCTCTAAGGCAGCACTTTTTTGATGTGCGCCAGGGCTATTGGTGAATGTTTTGACAAGTACAATGCTTAGCATTATAAGTAGTCCTATGCCCAAGATGCCTAATAGCTTTTTCATATAAATACAGTTTTATTATATACTGTAATATACGAAAACTAGGCTATAAAATAAAAGCACCCCTAATTTAATAGAGGTGCTTTTATATATTATTTTACTATTTTAATGCTGTGAATATCCTAGTCTTGCTCCCAGCCCCTTCTTTTGCTTACCTCATGACGCATTTTATATAAAAAATCTCTTTCAACTTTTAATGCATTATTAACTCTTTCCTCTGTTTTCAATACAGGCAGCAAATCGGCTTTGTATTTTTTTCTAGCATTCAGCATAGCTTCTTGCAGTAAAATCTCATCATTCATTTTTGTTTTAATAATTTCTTGCATTTCTTTTTTATGCGCTTCATATACTGGCCAAAAACCTTCTGCCTCAGTTTTAGTTAGCTCTAAATTTTTTGTAATAAATTGAATTTTAAACATTTCAATTTTTTCTCTTTGTTCGGGCCTCATTCTATCTCCCCTTCTTGGTCCAGGGCCACCTTCGTCTCTTCCTCGATCGTCTCTTCTTTGATCATCTCTTCTTTGATTATCTCTTGGTGGAGGAGGAGGAGGGCCTTGTCTTCTATCATTAGGCTGCGCCAAAACTGCAGCATGCACTAGCATACCTAAAAAAAGAGTGAAAATTATCTTTTTCATTGGGTTATTATTTTTTTAATTTCTTCAATTTGTTTTGCATCTAAACTGGAAAGCTTGGTATTTTCTTTTTGCACTTGCGCTTGAATATCTATTTCTGCTATCCATTCATTGGCATCCACATAGGTTTCAATTTCTTCAATACTAAGATCTTCTAAGGAAATAGTATTAGCTACTATGGGAGCCTCTGTTTTTTTAGAAACAGAATTATTTAGAAAAATAAAAGAACCACCTACTACAATAATAAAGGCCGCCGCAACAGCCCACCTATTAATAGGTTGCATAAAGGAAGGCAAGAAAAATATTTTTGCGTTCTTCTTTTCTAATTTTTCTAATCTTTCATTTGCAATCCTGCTCATTAATTTATCAGGGAAAGATTCAAAATAATGAACAGGCACCTCTGTCCTAGACGCATTTAATTGACTTAGGCTTTGTTTATTCAACAAGCTTTCTGCCCATGCGCGGTCTTGTTCTAAGCTGTTCCCAGTGTTGTCGTGATTATTTAGTTCCATCTCCTTTTCCATATCCTTATTTTGACTATTATTTATACTATAAGTTTAAAGCTGCTTTATAAAACTCTCTACTTTTTTCACTGCCTGGTGATAATTGGCCTTCGCACCCCCAATCGTTGTTCCAACAATAGATGAAATTTTCTCATAATCAAAGCCATCGTAATAGCGTAACATAAACACAACCTTCTGTTTTTCAGGCAGTTGGCTAATGGCGCGGTCAAGCCCAATTTGAATTTCAGTGCTTTTAGGGCTATCCGAGCTGGCGGTGGCGTTCTCGTAGTCCAATAAGTCGCTACTAGAGTGGCTGCTACCCTGTTTTTTCTGCTTTTGTAGGTAGTTGAGGGTCTCATTATAGGCAATTCTGAATAGCCAGGTAGTGAATTCGCTTTCCATTTTAAAGCCATCTAATTTATCCCAAATTTTTATCCAAACCAGCTGTGCAATGTCATCGGCGTCGGCATGGTTGGTGACCATTCTTTTAATTTGGTAATAAACTTTTTGTTGATGCTTTTTCAAAAGGGCAGTGAAATTGGCTTCTCTATTGATAGATTCTTGAAATTGAATAATAAGTTCTTGATCACTTGCCATAATATGCTAATGTAACAAAAAGTTTTATGAATTAACCTATTTTGACTATTTTGTCTTGCTTTAAATGCGTGGCTTTTAAAGCAAGAAGTATCTTAAAAATTATAATTAGGAAACACATAAAAATTTACCTTATGAAGTATATGAAATTTTCTCTGTTATTATTAGCAGTAGCATTTGCTGGAAAATCTTGGAGCCAAGATTTATTAAGTACTATTTCAAAAGCAGAAACAGAGCGTATCGAAAAATATTTATCCTCAGATGAATTAGAGGGGCGTAAAACATTTAGCAAAGGCATTGATAAAGCCGCTGCATTTATTGCCAATGAATTTGCGCAAGCAGGACTAAGTACTTTTAAAAATAGCGGCACTTATTTACAATCTTTTTCAAGAATGTCTGCTAGGTTCATTAGTGCTTCAGGCAATTTTGATGGTACAGCTATTGATCAAAAAAATATAATAGTGGTGACGCCTCAAGCTAATTTTTCTATCACAGAAGCCAGTGGTTATGAGGTAGTGAAAATAAATAAGGAAGATAATTTAGGTATGGCGATTAGAAAGTACATGGGAGCTGGTAAGAATTATTTAATTCTACTAGATGAGTCTTTTGCACAGAACTTTAGCCGCTTAACAAATTTAAAATCGAATATTACTGAAAATCAAAAATCGGTTGTCTTTGTATTAAGCAATTTAACACCTACTAAGTTTACAATAGAGGCTACACATAAAATTGATAACCTTAATTTAGCCAATGTGGTAGCGGTTATACCAGGTAAGTCGCTATCAAATGAGTATGTAATTTTTTCAGGACATTATGATCATTTAGGAATTAATAGTGCAAGGGCTGTGAATGGAGATAGTATTTATAATGGAGCCAATGACGACGCTGCGGGCACCACTGCTATGATTATGCTTTCTAAATATTTTAAAAAATTAAATAACAATGAACGCACTTTAATTTTTGCAGCATTTACAGCAGAAGAAGTAGGAGGTTTTGGCGCACAGTATTTTTCAAAACAATTTGACCCTATCTCGGTGAAGGCTATGTTCAATTTAGAAATGATTGGTACAGAAAGTAAGTGGGGTAGAAATAGCGCTTACATTACAGGCTATGAAAAAACAGATATGGGTGCTATTTTACAAAAGAATTTAGCAGGCACGGCCTTTACATTTTATCCAGATCCTTACACCGATCAAAATTTATTTTACAGATCTGACAATGCCACTTTAGCACGTTTGGGCGTACCGGCTCATACTATCTCTACTTCTAAAATGGATAGCGAGCCTAACTATCATAAGCCTAGTGATGAATTTCAAACCTTAGATATAGACAATATGAATGAGATTATTAAGGCTATTGCTAAAAGTGCACAGTCTATTATTGCAGGCAAGGATACCCCTACAAGAGTGGACACCACACAATTAAAATAAAAGAGTCACTTATTAAAATGAATCTAGCATGATAAAAAAAATAATCCTCACTATTTTTACAAGCATATTTATGCTCAATAGCTATGCTCAAGATACGACTGGTATAAAAAAAGTTATTCAAAATATGTTTATTGCTATGAAAAACAGTGATACGGTCTTACTTAAATCTTGTTTTTCAACCAATGCTGTTATTCAAACTATTCTATCAAGCCCAGCGGGGGCGGAGGTAAAAGAGGCTAGTGTACAATCTTTTTTGAATAGTGTTGGGAAGCAACCCGTAGGTGCTTTAGACGAAAGAATTGTTTTTGATAAAATATTAATCAATAAAGAATTAGCCAGTGTATGGACGCCTTATCAACTATATGTTAAAGAGAAATACATACACCAAGGAGTGGATTC
>CAITGN010000104.1:0-5532 GCA_903891965.1 uncultured Bacteroidota bacterium | reverse complement strand
CATGGATGAACTTACGGGGGATGTCATTAAAGCCGTAGGTAATGGAAGATTAAAAATAAGAGCGGGTAATATTGAACCCTTAACCATAAGAGGTAAATACAATATTGAGTCAGGTAAATATGATTTCAACTTTCAATCCTTTATCAAAAAACCTTTTGATTTAATACCAGGTGCAGGTAATTATATTGAATGGACAGGCGACCCTTACGAGGCCGATATACATATAGATGCTAGGTATACCGCTGAAAGAATTAGCTTAAATGAACTAGTGGGTAGTAGCAACTTTAGCAATGCAGTGAGGACCTACCGCGGAAGTGTATTTGTAATTGCAGCCCTTAGAAATAAACTATCGCAGCCCGATATTAAATTTAGTTTTGCCTTCCCTCCTGGCAACCCTATTAGCACAGACAATGAGTTCTCTCAATTTATATCCAGATTAGAAAGAGATGACAATGAAATTTTGAAACAGGTTTCTTTTTTAATTGTATTTAATTCCTTTGCTCCTGTTAGCTTTAGTAATAGCAATAATAGCAATGCCTATACGGTAACCACCATTGGTATTAATACTATTTCTAATTTACTCACTAAGGAAATTAATAAATCGGTTACCAATATTTTAGACAAAGTAACTGGAGATAAAAGTTTGAGATTTGATATTGGGTCTTCAGTGTACAATAGTGCCAATTTAATTGACCCTTCTGGAACTGGCCTAGCCATTAATGCCAATAAGATAGATAGACAAAGAGTGAACTTAAAATTAGGCCGAAGCTTTTTAAATGATAATATTATTGTGAATGTAGGAGGCGACTTAGATTTCAATGTACGCAATACCACCAGTATTCAAAATGGAACCTTCCAATGGTTGCCCGATTTAAATATTGAATTTATCTTAACCAGAGACCGCAAATTAAGAGCCATTATTTTTAATAGAAATAGCTTAGACATTACTGGAAGTAATTTGGGTAGAAGAAATAGACAAGGTTTGAGTATTTCTTATCGTAAAGATTTTGACAATCTTTTCTAGTCTACTTTATTTAGACTTATCCTTTATTTAGACCTCCCCTTTATTTATTTAAACTTGCCCCATCTTTTTTAGGCTTTAATATACTAGCTGGAATTAGCTTTGCTCCTTTCAACCTGTATACATAGAAATTTCTTAGCAAGACCCCCTTGGTAATATAGGGTATGGTATCGGGCTTTTCAATGCTAGTAAAGTAAGCTCCATATAATGCTGTAGGATTGGCAGGTAAATTAGAAGGCACAATACAATAAGCATCTTCCCCTATTTTAAGCCCTTCTTGACTTTCATTCAACCAGGCAAATTTATGTACATCTTCAAGTGCCCCTATGGCAATTACCCTTGTATTCAGTAGCGGTGCTGTATAAAATAACAAATGCCCTGCTGGAAACCATTTATGCACGACAATGGGCGCTTGCTTAGACATTCTATTTGTTGCTTGATCCTTTTCTACAATACCCTTGAATGTTTCGCTAAAATAAGCCCAGCCAGAAACATCATTAATAGGATTATACTCCCCTAAATTTTCCAATTTCTCTGAACCCAATTGCTTTGGATAGAATTTTACAAGGACCACAAAACCCAACACCAAGAATATCATAAATCCAATGGCAAATTTGAGCAGTACGGGGATAAACTTTCTAGAATAAGAAGCCCAGTAAACCCCTGCTATTAAAAATAAGGGAATAAAGGCAGGCCCAGTCCAATGAGGCAGTGTGGCGTTGAATAAAGAGACTGCCCAGAAAATAAATATTAAAGGAAGACTTAACCAAAGTAATAAATTAATAGCCTTGGCAGATTTTGCTTGAAATTTTACTTTACTAATACGCAATAAAGCAATAATTATAGCTATATACACTAAAGGATTTTGATAAAAGAACTCCCCTCCCACCTGTGTGAAAAAATTGGAAAATGAAATACCTGTATGCATGACTCTTTTAGAGTGAAAGCGGTAGGTGATAAAATCGTTCTGGTAATTCCAATA
This sequence comes from uncultured Bacteroidota bacterium, assembly GCA_903891965.1. Classification (GTDB taxonomy): domain Bacteria; phylum Bacteroidota; class Bacteroidia; order Chitinophagales; family Chitinophagaceae; genus Sediminibacterium. Next base: position 3,529 of record CAITGN010000104.1, on the reverse strand, counting down.
CACAATGGGCAGAATGCACAACAAAGTAACCAGTATGGCGATGTAGCCATTCTTTTCTTTTAAATTATCTACTTGATTGAAAATAATAAATAAACCAAACCCCACCCATAAGTATAGCCCATGAATTTTACTTAAAGTGGCTAGCCCAATAAATAAGCCTAATAAAATCCATCCAAATAAAGTAAATACATGTGGCTTCATTACCCAATTCAACATCACATAAATACTTAAAGTAAAAAATAAAAGCTGCGGACTATCCGGCATAATAAATAAACCCGCAATGATACTTGTGTAAATAGATAAAGTATATAATAATGCAGCAATCCAACCTGCCTTTTCATTTTTTAATAAAGAACCGGATTCGAAAATAACAATGGTAGAAACTGCAGCGCATACAATACTACCCAAGCGCATGCTTAAATCCGATAGCCAATTTAAATTAAAAGTAAAAATTCTTATAAGCCAACCCACCATGGGCGGATGGTCGAAATGATTCCAATCGGGTTGCAATGCATAGGTATAATAATAGACTTCGTCGTTCCCTAATTCAAGAAAAAAAGAAATGAATATTTTAGCAAGGACCGAAATCCCAATAAGCCACCAAAGTTTTTTCTGATAATTCATTATACGAGGGGGCATAAAATGTTTTTTTAGTATACAACAGAATACTAGTATGGAATATACTACGACCCAATAAATGTAAGAAAACTTATTGAATAGCGACTGCCTTGGCTATAAACCATTCAGTAGCAAGTGCATAGCCTTTTAAACCTAGGCCTACAATAGAACCCACCGATTTAGCAGATACATGAGATATTTTTCTAAAATCCTCCCTAGCATGTACATTACTAATATGTACTTCTATCACAGGTGTTTTAATGGCGGCCACTGCATCACCAATAGCAATGGATGTATGCGTATAGGCAGCAGGATTTAAAATCATACCATCTTGGTTAAACCCATATTGTTGAATAGCATTCACAATCTCTCCTTCTACATTAGATTGAAAATAAGTGAAATTGACTTGAGGAAAAGCTTCTTTTAATTGCAATAAGCAATCATCAAAACTTTCATTACCATACATACCTGGTTCACGCTTGCCCAATAAATTTAAATTAGGCCCGTTGATGATGGTAATATTAAGCATGGTTTTGATTTTGTAATAGTATATTAGTTGGCCTTCATTAAAGATACGAAATCATCAAATAAGTATCTGCTATCGTGCGGACCCGGTGTTGCTTCAGGATGGTATTGTACACTGAAAGCAGGACGGTCTTTTAATTTAATGCCTTCTATTGAGTCGTCATTCAAATTCACATGAGAAACAATTACATTCGGATGCTTACGCACTGCATCAGGATCGACACCGAAGCCATGGTTCTGTGTGGTTATTTCACATAAGCCTGTAATTACATTTTTAACCGGATGGTTTAATCCACGGTGACCATGGTGCATTTTAAAAGTAGGAATATCATTAGCTAAAGCAAGTAATTGATGTCCTAAACAAATTCCAAATACCGGCTTCTTTTCTTTTAAAATTTCTTTAATAGTTTTAATGGCATAATCCATAGGGGCTGGATCTCCAGGACCATTAGATAAAAAATAACCTGTTGGATTAAACGCTTTTAAAGTAGCAAAATCGGTTTTTGCGGGATGCACTCTTACATGCGCTCCTCTATCTACTAAGCATTGTAAAATATGTTCCTTCACACCAAAATCTAAAACCGATACTTTTATTTTTGAACTAGTATCCCCTAGTTCATAAATTTCTTTAGTGCTCACTGTGCTGGCTAATTCCAAACCATCCATGCTAGGTACTTTCGCGAGTTGTGCTTTTAAAGCATCTACATCTAAGTTGTCAGAAGAAATAATACAGTTCATAGCACCTGAATTGCGCACATGTATCACCAAGGCTCTAGTATCTAGTCCTTCTATAGAAACAATATTATTTTCAATTAAGTATTCATTCAAATTGCCATCGGCTAATTGGCGGCTATATTTTTCTTCTAAGTTGCGTCCAATTAAACCATGAATTTTTACCGACTTACTTTCTACATCGGTTTTTCTTACACCATAGTTACCTACGTGTACATTGTTCATGATAATAATTTGACCTGTATAACTAGGATCGGTAAATACCTCTTGATAACCTGTCATACCCGTATTAAAACATATTTCACCGGTGGTAGTGCCAATTTTACCAAAGGCTTGTCCGTGAAATACATGGCCATCGGCTAGAATTAAAATTGCTGGTTGTGCGCTCATTGGGTACTTGTATTGGTTATGCAAAAAAAGAAACTATTTTTTACTTTTCCATAATAACTTTTAAACAATCTGTCCGAATTAAAAGAAATGACGAAAAAATGGCAAAAAAAAGGCAAGACGGTTAGTCTTGCCTTATATGTTAATTCACTAAAATCATTATTCAGCAGCAGTTTCAGGTGAATCTGTTGCAGTTTCAGCTTCAGTCGCTGGAGCTTCCGCCTTTGCTTTTGGAGCTTTTTTAGTAGCTGTAGTAGTTGATTTACTACGACGAGTTTTCTTAGCAGGTTCAGCAGCCGTAGCTATTGAATTACCGTACACTTCGTTGAAATCCACTAACTCAATCATTGCTTTTTCAGCATTGTCACCTGGACGAATACCTAATTTAATGATACGAGTGTAACCACCTGGACGAGCAGCAATTTTAGGTGCTACCACTGTAAATAATTCTTTTACAGCAGCTTTGTCGTTCAAATAGCTAAACACCACTCTATGGTTATGGCTAATTTCTTCTTTAGTAGCAGTTTTCTTTGTTTTGGTAATTAATGGCTCTACATAAGTTCTTAAAGCTTTTGCTTTAGCTAATGTAGTAACGATACGCTTGTGCGTAATTACTTGACAAGCTAAATTCATTAATAAAGCATCTCTATGTGCTTTCTTTCTACCAAGGTTGTTTTGTTTGTCTCCGTGACGCATGACTTTTAAGTTTTATCCTTACACCGTGTCAGGAATTGTAAGGTTTGAGCTTTCGCTCGTTATAAATAGTGATTTACTTTTAGTGTTTCGACTATTGTAAATCTAATTTGTCTAATCCTAATTTACCAAGGTCCATTCCAAAGCTCAATCCTCTTTCGATTAATACTTGCTCGATTTCAGATAAAGACTTTTGACCAAAGTTTCTAAATTTCATTAAGTCTTCTTGCTCATATTGAACAAGCTCACTTAAGCTATTAATTTTAGCAGCTTTCAAGCAATTGAATGCACGAACAGAAAGGTCTAAATCTTCCAAAGGAGTTTTTAATACTTTTCTTAATTGCAATACTTGCTCATCCACTACATCTTCTTTCTTGTCTTCTTTATTATCAAAAGTGATGTTCTCATCTGTGATGATCATCAAATGTTGAATTAAAATTCTAGAAGCTTGCTTCACCGCATCTTCAGGATGAATAGTACCATCTGTAGCTACGTCTAAAATTAATTTCTCGTAATCTGTTCTTTGTTCAACACGGTAGTTCTCAATTGCGTATTTAACGTTCTTGATAGGTGT
>CAITGN010000103.1:0-4528 GCA_903891965.1 uncultured Bacteroidota bacterium | reverse complement strand
TTGGGTGGGAGATAATTACGATCCTAAGCAAATGGAAGATAGAAAGACCCTAAAAATGGCCTTAGTGGAATGTACCTTATGTATTGAAAAAGGCTACTATTCACAGCCCTCTCAGGCGAATATTAGTAAGGGGCATTATTCTCTTTCCTTACCCATTTATTATATCTTAAAAGAAAATGCCCCAGGTCTTGGAACGGGCCTACTTAATTTTATGAGCTTAGAAAGAGGGCAGTTAATTTTTCAAAGGGCTTTTTTAGTACCTGCCAAAATGGGATTTAAGAAAAGAAAGGGTTTACTAAACTAACACTCATAAAATACTAACAGGAATTGGCATTATTAATAAAAAATTAATGGGATTCTTGCCAAAAAATTAATATTTTTAGGATTCCCTGTTAATTCAGTCTATATATAGAAAAAATAGATGTGTCATAGGGACATATACCGTATTCAATAAATGGTATATTGAGCTTGGATTAAATTTAAAATGAAAAAAAGTAAGTGATGAAAAAATTGGTTTTTCTTTTGGTAGGATTTGTATTTTCTACTGCCTTAATGGCTCAAGTAGCACCTTCCGCTTTAGCAGAGGGCGTAAAAATGTTGAGCTACGAAAAAAACAAATCGGCTCTTAATTTTTTTAAAGAGGCCTATGATAAAAATCCAGGCGATGGTGAAACTATCTTCTGGTATGGTCAGGCAATGTTAGCGCAAAACTATAATGGTATTTCTACGCCAGAGTCAATACAAAAAGCAAAAGAATTATATCAAAAAAGTTTACAAGCTAAAGGCAGTGATGCATGGTTGTTAGTAGGTATGTCTCATATACAATCCTTAGAAGGCGCGGATGTAAATGCAGTGAAACAAAACTTAGAACTAGCCATTACATCTACTTTAAATACTAAAGGAAAATATAAGGGCAAGCCTAGTCAAGATATCATTAATGCTATTGGATATGTGTTTGCTGAATTGCCTATTAGCATAGGAGATCACAGATACGCTATCGATAAATTAAAAGAAACAATAAGTGCCTACGATGTAGTGAATTCAAGCCTTTACGTGAACCTAGGTATTAATTATTTGAAGTTAGGTGGGGGTGAAAATGGAGGTGATGCAGTTACCGCTTTTCAAAATGCCATTAACGCAGATGCAAAAAATGCCTATGCTTATTATAGAATTGGTAAAGTGTACCAAACACAAAACAATAAAGAATCTTTAGATGAGTATTTTAATAAATCCATCGCAGCCGATCCAGCTATCGCACCAGTTTATTTTTCTTTGTATACTTACTATGCTGAAGTAAGCACTAGTATTGCAAAAACGAATTTGGATTTATTTTTACAATACGCCGATAAGGATCCTATTTTTGAATACTTCAGTGCCGATTATTTATTTAGATCTGGTCAATTCGAACAATCTTTAGAAAAAGCGAAAGCAATGGAAGCTGCGGGAAGTCTTACTATTTTTCCAGGCTTAGCAGTTTTATTAGCTAAGAACTATGATAAAAAGGGAGATACTGTCTTAGCTAAATCTTATATCGAACCTTATATCACGAATACTAGTCCAGATAAATTAATCAATACCGATTATGAATTAGCAGTGAAGATTTTATCAAAGTTTAGTGGAAGCCAAGCTTCCTTAACTGCTATTTTAGAAAAAGCTATAGCAGCTGATACAGCCAAGGTAAACAAGCTTAAATATTACAAACTAGGGTATGAGATGTTAGAAAAAAGTAATATGTATGCCGATGAATTAAAGTGGTATGCGAATTATTCTGCCCTTAGAGGGGTGAAAGATGAAGTGTATTATTATAAAACAACCAGTATTGCTATCAATGCCAAAGAGGGGGCATTAGCGACTGCAACTGCCAAAGAGTATGTGGCAACCTTCCCAGATAAGCCCAATGGCTATTCTATGAACGTAAGAGCTGCTAAGTTATTGGATACTGCCAATAACCTAGGTATCTTATTTGAAGCGGTAAATGTTCAAAACGACTATTTGTTAAAGGATGTAGCTAAGAATAAGCAGCTCTTGATCAACAATTACTATACCTTAATTGGCTATTATAATGAGACTAAAGGGTATGAAAATGCTGTTTTGATGTGTGATAAAGTACTAGAATTAGTTCCAGAGGATCCAACCACGCTTCAAGCCAAGGCGCAGTTCACCAAAAATATTGAGATTATCAAGAAAATGCAGAATTCTAAGGGTGGCGCACCTGCTCCCCCAGTGCAAAAGCCAGTGGCAGATACGACTCAAATCAAAAAAGGCTAAAACCTATATTTAAGCACATCTATTGTGTAAAAAATAATTGAAAATTACTCCCCATTTATGGGGAGTTTTTCGTTATATGAGCTATCCTTTGCGTATTTTTGCGGCACCAAAAACATATGTATGATTCTGTTGCAGTTTTGGATGTCTGCGAACGAGACAAATAGCGCTACTAATTACTTACCCATTGCATTGCAATTATTATTTGCAGGGGGCTTTGTTGCCTTAATAATTTTGATTTCAAGTTGGATGGGACCTAAGCGAGATACAAGCGATAAATTAGAAAACTTTGCGAGTGGAATTGAAACACATGGAGATGCAAGATCACCTATGGCGATTAAGTATTTTCTAGTGGCTATTTTGTTTGTGTTATTTGATGTGGAAGTTATTTTCTTTTATCCTTATGCGGTGAATTTTAAAAGTTTGGGTTGGGCTGGTTTTGGTGAAGTGGTTTTATTTGTAGGATTTTTTTTGGTGGGTTTTATATACATCATCAAAAAGGGGGCCTTACAATGGGAAGATTAATTTTATAAATAAAGTAGTAGCAATATGCGTCCTGTACGTTTTAATTTAAATCCTAAAGAAGCTGAAATTTCAGAAGCTATTTCTATGGGTAAAGCACCCGATGGAATTCCAGGTGATGGTTTTTTTGCAACACAGTTAAGTTCTGTTGTAGGACTTGCCAGAAAAAATTCTTTATGGCCTTTACCTTTTGCCACTTCTTGTTGTGGTATTGAATTTATGGCTACCATGGCATCGCATTATGATTTATCTCGTTTTGGTTCTGAGCGTGTAGGTTTTTCTCCACGTCAATGCGATTTATTAATGGTCATGGGTACGATTGCCAAAAAAATGGCACCAGTTTTAAGACAAGTGTATTTACAAATGGCAGAACCACGTTGGGTAATTGCGGTGGGTGCTTGCGCTTCTAGCGGTGGTATATTCGATACTTATAGTGTGCTACAAGGCATTGATCAAGTAATACCCGTGGATGTATATGTACCTGGTTGCCCTCCACGTCCTGAAGCTATTATTGATGGGTTTATGAAAATTCAGGATTTAGTGGGACAAGAAAGTATACGCAGAAGAAATAGTGAAAAATACCGCGACTTATTAAATAGCTACGGTATCCAATAAATCTAATAAAAAATAGAGCATAAAATTTTTGAATACAAATGGCATTAAGCAACGAGACAATACAAAATAAGTTAATAGAAAAATTTGGAGACCAAGTTTTGAATTTCTCGACGGCGTCTGGTATTTTATCTTTTGAATCATCCAAAGAAATTAATTTAAAAGTGCTTCAGTATTTATACGAAGAGCCAAGCTTAGGTTTTACTTTTTTAACCGATTTATGCGGGGTGAATTATCCAAATAATTTAGGCGCTGAATTAGTAATCGTATATCATTTGCATAATTTTTCAGAAAATATTCGTTTACGTTATTCAGTAAGTACTTCTGTAAATGAAACAGCAGTATTTACAGCTAGCAAATTATTTGAATCGGCTAATTGGATGGAGCGTGAGACCTTTGATTTTTTCGGAATTAATTTTGTAGGACATCCTAATTTAAAACGCATTTTGAACGTAGACGAAATGGATTATTTTCCTTTAAGAAAAGAGTATCCATTAGAGGATCAAACGCGAATAGATAAGGATGATGAAATGTTTGGAAGAGGATAGGTGAATTAAAAGATTGAATTAAAAAAGTAAAGGCGCAATAAAAATAGAATGGAACATCAAAGTAATATAACACTACCAAAAGGGTCAATTGAAAAAACAACGACCACTTTAAATATTGGGCCTACCCATCCGGCAACGCATGGGGTGTTTCAAAATATTATGGAAGTGGATGGAGAGCGTGTGGTCTCCACTGAGCAAACGGTGGGTTATATTCACCGCGCTTTTGAAAAATTAGCAGAACGTCGTCCTTTATATCAAATTACGCCTATTACCGATCGTTTAAATTATTGCAGTAGTCCCATTAATAATATGGGCTGGCATATTACCTGCGAAAGGTTTTTACAATTAGAATTACCTAAGCGTGTCGATTACTTGCGTGTGATTATTATGGAGCTGGCACGTATCTCAGATCATTTAATTTGTAATTCAATTGTAGGGGTGGACACAGGGGCGTATACAGGATTTTTATACGTAATGCAATACCGTGAATTAATTTATGAAATATATGAAGAAGTATGTGGGTCCCGTCTTACTACTAATATTGGCCGCATTGGTGGCTTTGAAAGGAATTTTACAAATAC
>CAITGN010000102.1:0-1866 GCA_903891965.1 uncultured Bacteroidota bacterium | reverse complement strand
CTTTACCTATTGCCAAAGAAAAATTAGCCATTACCATTAATGGTAAATTAATGAATCTTGAAATTGATGCAAGAACAACTATACTTAATTTATTAAGAGAAGACTTAGCCTATACCGGCACCAAAAAAGGTTGCGAGATGGGACAGTGCGGTGCTTGTACCATTCATATTAATGGTAAAAGAACAAAGTCTTGTATTCAATTAGCATTGAATAATCAGAATAATAAAATTACTACCATTGAAGGTTTAAGTGATGGAGAGAAGCTACACCCCATGCAGGCAGCCTTCTTAAAGAACGATGCTTTTCAATGTGGCTATTGCACAAGTGGACAAATTATGTCGGCTGTAGCTTGTGTTAGAGAAGGCAATGCAAAAACTAGAAAAAGTATTCAAACTTATATGGATACTAATATCTGCAGATGCGGTGCTTATCAAAACATTGTAGATGCTATTGAAGAAGTAGCTAAAACGGGTGTTAAAATTTAATTGTTTTAATTCAACATTATGAAATCAATCAATAATACAATACTTTTCGAAGATGAGCGCGTAGATGGTGCCGATAAAGTAAACGGTAAAGCAAAATATACTGCAGAACATAGCCTGCCTAATATGGCTTATGCAGTTTTTGTAACTAGTACCATTGCCAAAGGAAGCATTAAAAATTTAGATACCTCTAAGGCATTAACAATGCCGGGCATACTAGACATTATATATTATGCCAATTGCCCAGCTGTGCCTGGATATAACCCTGTTGCAGCAGAGAGGCCTAAAAATGTTTCGGAGTGGAGAGGCTATAAAGTTTTATATGATAATAAAGTACGCTTCTTTGGTCAACCCATTGCTTTAATTGTGGCTGATAGTTTTGAAAATGCCAATGCAGCTGTTCGTTTTGTAAAAGCAGAATATGAAATTGAAAAGTTTGAAACCAATTTTGATAAAGCAAGATTAGAGCCTGCTAATTTAAAGGCACCTATTAATTATAAAAGAGGTGTTGAGAAAAAATTTAAAGAACAACCATTTTTTGTAGAAGGGGAATATAATATTCCAATTGAAGTACATAATGCTATGGAGCTATTCGCCACCATTGCTTATTGGGAAGGCGATGATAAAATTACTTTGTACGATAAAACACAGGGGCCTAAGAGTACACAGTCTACTGTGGCTAGAACCTTTGGCTTAGCAGATAAAAATGTTAGAGTGATTGCAGAAAATGTAGGAGGAGGTTTTGGTAGTGGATTAAGAAGTTGGCCACATGTTGCAGCTGCCTGTATTGCTGCTAAAAAAATAAATAGACCAGTAAAATTAGTACTTACCCGCCCTCAAATGTTTACCATGGTGGGTTATCGTCCGCAGTCTTGGCAGAAAGTAGGCATTGGTGCCGATGCTGCTGGAAATTTCATTGGTATTAGCCATGAAGCCATTAGCAATACTTCAAAGTATGAAGATTTTAGAGAAGGTATTGTAGAGGCCTCTAAATTTTTATATGCTTGTGAAAATGTTGATACTAAATACAGCATACTACCACTTGATGTAAGTACACCTATTTGGATGCGTGGTCCTGGTGAAGCAACAGGATGTTTTGCGTTAGAGAGTGCTATTGATGAGCTTTCTTATAAATTAAAAATGGATCCCATTCAGTTAAGAATTAAAAACTTTACGGCAGTTAATCCAGAAAATAAATTACCCTTCTCTGATATTAATATTAAAGATTGTTATGCTTATGGCATGGAAAAAATTGGATGGAAAAACCGTCCTACAGTTCCGGGTAGCTTAAAAGAAAACGGCATGTTAATTGGTTATGGTATGTCGGTGGGTGTATTTGGTGCAGGCAAAGGAGCTGCCTCGGTAAGAATTGTATTAAGTAATG
>CAITGN010000101.1:0-3545 GCA_903891965.1 uncultured Bacteroidota bacterium | reverse complement strand
CTACTTCTTTGGCGTTATCGTTATTGGGATCAAAAAACCCCACTATACATACCTCAGGAATTTCTTTCCAGTTATTCAAATGGTATTTTCCTAAATGCCCCACTCCAAACACACCCACTTTAAGCATAACTATTGTTTATTGAAGGTAAAGTTACACTATAAGACATTGAATTTGAAGGCTTTTAGAAAGGTGTGGAAAATTGGCAGAATGCTGTTAATTGGTAGCATTTACAAGGCCATTTCGTATCTTTGGTATATGCATCCCAGTATTCAGAAACTATATGAAATAGCGCAAAAACCTAGTAGAAAAATTCTGGGTTTAATGAGTGGCACTTCCATGGATGGCCTCGATATTGCATTATGCGAGATGAAGGGTTCTGGAAAAAGCACCCATTTTTCTTTGTTGAAATTTACAACCGTTCCCTACACGCAGTCCATGAAACAAGAAATTCTATCTGTTTTTTCAAAACAATCTGTATCACTAGAGAAATTAACTTTATTAAACCCTTGGATAGCTTTAGAGAATGCGAAGATGATTAATGATACATTAGCATCTTGGGAAATACCTGCATCCTCTGTTGATTTAATAGCCAGTCATGGCCAAACTGTTTATCATGCACCCAAATCTTTACATCCTTTAGATGCATTTGGACCAGCTACTTTACAAATTGGAGACGGTGATCATCTAGCCGTGCATACTGGTATCATTACCATTAGCGATTTTAGACAAAAACATATTGCGGCAGGTGGAGAAGGTGCTCCTTTAGCAGTATACGGTGACTATTTAATTGCCACGCATCCAAAAGAAAACAGACTGCTACTAAATATAGGAGGCATTGCTAATTTTACTTATTTACCAGCCAATGGTGAATTTAATCAAGTATTCTCTACCGATACAGGCCCAGGCAATACACTTATGGATACATTTATGCGACTGCGTTTTAATAAAGCCTATGATAAAGATGGGGAGATGGCAAAAAAAGGAGTGGTGAATAATGATTTATTAAAGGCCATGAAAGAAAACTCTTTTTTTGCTTTAGATTTTCCTAAAACAATTGGACCTGAACTTTTTAATCTAAGCTTTATCGAAGAAGCACAATTGGCATCAAGTAATACAACTATTTCACCTGAAGATATAATGGCTACGCTTAATAGATTAACTGCAGAAACTATTGTAGATGCGATTAATAGAATGGTACCAAGTTCCGATGAGTATACTATTTATGCAAGCGGGGGAGGAATACATAATTTACATGTGATAGAGCATTTAAAATCTTTAGTTCCCAAAGCTTCTATACAAAGTTCTGATGCTATTGGTATTCAGCCCGATGCTAAAGAAGCCATTTTGTTTGCCTTATTAGCCAATGAAACAGTAGCTGGAACACCTATGCTTGCGGGTGGGAATGCTACTAAAATAGCTACAAGCTTTGGTAAGATTAGTCTGCCTCAATAATTTGAGATAGATAAAAAAGGCCCGCTACTGCAGGCCTTTTATGATGTTTAAAAACACCGATTTATACTATGCGACTAGTGTAAATTTTTTAAGTATTCGCCATTTCAATGGATTTTTTTACAGAACCATATTTAGTTAATAGGTCAGTGGCTTTTTGTTGATCACAAGTTTCAATTTCTTCCATTATCATTTTCACCCCTCTTTCGAAGAGCTTTTGATTGGTTAGTTGCATATTCACCATCTTATTGCCTTTAATTCTTCCAAGCTTAATCATTACTGAAGTAGAAAGCATATTCAAAACCATTTTTTGTGCGGTTCCGCTTTTCATTCTTGTACTTCCAGTAATAAATTCTGGACCTACCACTACCTCAATAGGGAAGTCCGCTTCTTTAGAAACAGGACAATTTTTATTACAACTAATACTTCCAGTGGTAATACCGGCAGCTCTACATTTTCTTAATCCACCTATGACATAGGGTGTGGTACCGCTTGCTGCGATACCCACCACTATATCTAAATGAGATATTTTATAAACTTGTAGATCTAACCAGCCTTGTTCGAAATCATCTTCGGCATTTTCCACTGCTTGAAACATTGCTTGATGTCCACCAGCAATCACACCTATTACTAAATCACTAGGTACGCCAAAAGTGGGGGGGCATTCACTGGCATCTACTAGTCCAAGTCGGCCACTAGTGCCAGCGCCTAAATAAAATAATCTTCCTCCATTTCTTAGCTTTTCAGTTACTGCATCTACTAATAATTGAATAGGTTGAATCACTTTTTCAACTTCATAGGCTACCTTCTGATCTTCTTTATTAATATTGCTCAATATCTCATTAGTAGATAAATTTTCAATATTATTATACAAAGAAGACTCTTCGGTAGTCCTTTTAAAAGTGTTAGGCATATTCATTTATAATTTTAAGTTCATTAAAAACTAGGATCTGTAGGCGTATTGGTATTACCATCTCTTTCCTTAAATGGATAAGGGAAGAATTTACGTTTCATTTCACTAGTAGGTCTTCCGAATCTGCGCATGTCTTCTATTTTCAATCCAGACATATACAATTCTATACAACGGTTTTTGTATATTTCTGTAAGTAAGGCATCTTGCGTAGAAGCAGTCGATGCAGCTAAATTTGCGCCAATTTTAAATGGATCTGCAGCAGCTGTTTTTGTGACTACTTTGTTTAACTCTGTTAAAGCATTCGTTAAGTCGTTTGCTCTTGCATAAGCTTCTGCTTTAATCAATGTCATTTCACTAGGCAAGTAAACAGGGATACCTGTTGTAGTTCCGTTGTAAAATCCATTAATTCTGAATCTTGGGTTAATGGTGGCATTGATAGAAGTGTAAAATGCAATTCTACCATCGCCCGCTGTTGGTGCTAAAGAAGCAGGTAAGCCTAAAGTTGAATCAATTGCTTGGTACACGTTATTTGTTGAAGTAACGGTAGTGAAAATTGGATTCGTACTTACTGCATCATAGTTAAAAGTAGATTTTTTAGTAAGGTCTACTAAATTAGCAGCAGCTAATGCATCGCTATATTTTCCAGAGAATGCAGAATACCTCGCTTTTAAAGCGTACAATGTATTTAAATAGTCAAGACCAGCAATAGCGTCAGAGCTATAGCTTGCACTTATTGGATTGGCTTTCACTGTTGTTATAGCATTATCTAAAACTGTAATGGCTCTTGCATAACCCACCATTCTATCTGAGAAAGTAACATTTTTACCAATGCTATCTGGAACTTTTTCCCATAACATAGATAAGTTACCCATTGCTAAAGCTTTTAATATAGAAGCATGTGCAATAAGTCCGCTTGCATAGCTTTTGTCATTTAAAGATGCTGCAGCTTTAATTACTGAGTTGGCATCATAAATTACTTTATTAGCATTTGTCCAAGCGTTCGCTAAAACAGTATTCGTGGCATCTACAGAAGAGCCACCTTTACTAAATTGAAATTCTGCGGTATTACCAGAGTTCATTAAGATAACTTCATTGGTAGCAAAAGCGTTGGTAGTTACCACGCTATATATTACAGAAGCGCCCCCTAATGAATAGGTTCTTTGGTTACCGATATTAACACCT
>CAITGN010000100.1:0-3828 GCA_903891965.1 uncultured Bacteroidota bacterium | reverse complement strand
GGTTATGGCAATATGGAAGTAGACTCTCCTTTTGTGGGCTATGCAGGGCCTTTAACAGAGACCGTATTATTGGGTAATTTATTACTACGTAGTTTTAATATTCGTGAAAAAATAAAAAGAGTGGACCCTGTATATGGCAATATGGAAGGCTATAAATTTTCTGGAAGGTACAAGGCTTTGAAATGGGATGGAGATAATATGAGAGTTACCAATTTTGAAGCAGCGAATCAATTTATTAAAAGAGAATACAGAAAAGGCTGGGGAGAATTGAAATTATAATTGATCGTAGTATAAACCAGCAGCACCCAAAATACCTGCATTCTCTAAATCAGATATTTCTATTTTTAAATTAGTAATGGAATGCCCATAGGCAAAAGTGTTTATGCGTACCCACATATTTTTTTCAAAATAAGCATAGGCATGTCTTACGGAACCTCCAAGAACAATAAAGGAAGTATCATAAGTATACATGATTGTCTTTATCGCATTACCTAAATGCGTGCCCATTTCTGCATAATACTCTTGTGCTTGCTTGTCTCCTGCTTTAGCACGTTCAAAAACTTCTTCCCCTTTTAAATTATAGATATGAGAAAAATATTGGCCACTTGCATAGTATTCATAATTATGCTCTAAGTAGTCTACCATACCAAACTCACCTACCCCGCAGTTAGGGCCAGCAAATAAATGTTTATTGACAATGGCACCTGCACCCAAACCTGTGCCAATAGTAAGTCCTATCATCTCTGACTTACCCCTGCCCTTTCCAAAATGAAATTCACCTAAGGCAAAACAGTTAGCATCGTTATTTACAAATACAGGAATCTTATACTTGGTTTCTAAAATTTCTTTTAAGGGTACTTCTTTCCAAGAAGGTATATGTTGCACATCATAAACAATACCTTTTGCTAAGTCTACCACACTTGGAACACCAATACCTATGGCAACTACTTCTTTATCTAAAAGCGAATCAATTAATAAATAAAAATCGGCCAATACTTCTTCTACTGTGCCTTCACTTTTAATACGTTTACTTTGAATATTCTGTATACTACCTTGTTGCACAATACCTGCTCGAATATTGGTAGCTCCTAAATCAATACCTATAACTTTTGTTTCACTCATAAAATAATTTATGCAATACTATCCTCTTTCTTTTTAAATAAAGAAATGGTTTTATTGGTAATAATAGGTTTAGCCCAAAAACCAATGCTGAATATAAAGCCCAGTGTTAAAAATAAAAAGCACATGCCTAAACGTAAACCCATATTATCTCCTAGCCATCCAATTATTAAAGGTGCAATGGCTCCTCCAATTATACCTGTAACCATAATACCCGAAAAAGAGCCATGGTGTTCACTTACAGAGTTTAAAGCCAAAGAAAAAATAATGGGATATAGAACTGAAGCAAAAAATCCTACCATGGGAAAGGCTATTAAGGCCATGGATGAAGTTCCAAATAATGCAATTGCTAAACTTACAATAGCAAGACCCGTAAATGTAATAAGTACAATACGGCTATCCATAATTTTTAAAAGAAGTAAACCTAATATACCGCCCGCTGTCATCAAACCCCAAAAATAGGCTACGGTTTCAGCACCAATTTTTTGTGGATCCAACCCATGGTAGCTTAGTAAAAATTGTGAAATCCAATTTGCAACACCTTGTTCAGATCCTATATAACAAATCATAGCAATGAAATATAATATTACTTGCTTATTCTTAAGTAGGGTTATATGTGTGGCCAAGGCGCCTGCCTTTTCATCTTCTTTTAATTCTACTGCAGGGAATTTAGATACCGCAATAACTACTATCATGAAAAAGCAGATTACCACAAATAAAAAGTAAAGTGAAATCCATGGCAATTCAGGAGGTACTAAAGTATATAGATAAGTAAGTAGGCCATTTTCTTTGGTGTCATGTCCCATAGCAAATATTAATTTAGAATAGACTAATGGGCTTACAAAAGAAGCAAAACCAAATATAAGTTGAGCTAGTACTGAATAAAATGCAAAATTTTCTTCACCCCCTGAAGTGCGCAGTAATGGATTTATAACTACTTGCAACATAGCCATGCCACAACCTATTATAAATAAAGAACCTACTGCCGATAAATAATTAGGGAATAAAGCTAAAATAAGCGAACCTATAAAAGCCACTACAAAAGCAGCAATCATTACTTTTTTCTCCTTGTACTTTTCTATCATCATACCAGAAGGAATAGACATGACACCATAAGCAATAAAAAAAGCAAAAGGTAATAATGCCACCAAGGTTAAACTTAAACTAAAGCCTTTGATTAAATCGGGAATCAATGGGCCCATTATATTGGTCAAAAAAGAAATAACAAAGAAAGTGAGCATTATAAGAAAAACAATATAGGGGCTTCTTTTCATAATTAATTTTTACTTTGTTTGAAAAGCCTCTGCTGAAAGGCTTGTACTTATTACCTCTCCGGCCTTAATACTTAACCATTCACCGTTTTGAATTGCCTTATCGGGCTCGTTGGTGTATTTAGAAGTCCAAGGCTCTAATGCCACGGTATAACATTTACCCCACCAAGGAAAATCTTGGCTAGCATTTCTTTCCTGCCATAACCATAAACATTTAAATAAATTCGCATCCCAGTTTACTTTAAAGCCCACTTTTTGTTGGGCATTGGTAATGGTATAATGTGCTTTATTAGTAGCGCTATCAAAATTGCTTAAAAAAGAAAGGTCACGGTAAGCAGGCGCCGAGGTATCGGGAATGACAGATGCATCAAAGGCTTTATCAGTAGGGTCTTCCGCTTGAGGCCAATTATAAGTTTTACCCGCTTTATATCTTCTTGGTGCAACAATATCATCATGCACTTCCATGGTTTTGGCATTGGTATCAATGCTAGCTCCCTCATTTAAAAATGGAAGGCCGAAGGCTATATGATGTCCCCACATTATATCTAATTGGGTTCCGCTTTCATTAGTAAGTTGTTCTGTAATTTTTAGTTGAGCAGAATTTTTTTCCAAGCTCAAAGTTTTTTCGATTAACAAAGGCATTCTTAGAGGCCTAGTCCAAAATTTAACAGCTACTTCCTCTGCAGTATTTTTTACAATGGCATATTTCCAAGGAATTAATGAAACCTCACCATGCAAACCTAATGAAGCACCTCTATAATTAAAAGAAGGGCTATTAGGCAGTATTTCCTGCCAACCTCCATAATAATAATCTTCCGACTGGTTATGTGTATCGCGCATTTGTGAAAATACTTGCGCAGGGTTTTGTATGCCTTTATCTAATCTTAATAAAAAATCGAGGTCTAAGGGCTTGTATTTAAATTCAAAAATATCTGAACCGCGATCGGCTAAAATACCAATGCGTAAAAAAGCATTTTCTAAATACACTACTTTCATGCCTTTTAAACTCCAGTCATCGGTTACACTACAATCTTGATTTGATTTTTTAGTTTGCATTTATTATCATTTTACTTAGGTAGCCATGCTAAACAAACAGGCGAATCTATATCGTTGACTGTCTTATGAAAGCTAAGCGTTCCGTTGTATGAATTTACGTTAAATATGCTTATTGTATCTGAATCTTGATGAGCCACTAAAAGCCATTTACCTGTGGCATCTATAGTAAAATCCCTGGGCGTGCGGCCCTCTGTTGGATAAGCAGCTATATAACTTAGGCTTTCAGCAATTGGGTCAAATGCAAATAAACGAATCGTATTATCTGATCTCATGGAAGTATAAATAAACTTTCCGTCTTTAGTTACTCTTATGGCGGCTGCGCCTAAGTCAGTGTCTATATTAACTGACTTACCTTCTATTTCATTTATTGTTTCCTTTAACG
>CAITGN010000099.1:0-2860 GCA_903891965.1 uncultured Bacteroidota bacterium | reverse complement strand
TCTCTTTTGCTTCCTTGGTTTTAGTAGCTACTTTCTTTTACGGTTTAAATGTAAATGTGGTGGGCAAGTTTTTAAAAAATATTCGATCCATTGATATTGTATCGGTAGCCTTTGCTTTTTTAATTATTCCAAGTGCATTTATTTTATATCTAACTGGTTATTTCAGTATGCCCTTTAATAATCTTGGTTTTCAACAGGCAAGTTTAGCAGGTATTGTTTTAGGCGTAGTAGGCACTTCTATTGCCTCTATTTTATTTTATATGCTTATTAAAAGGTCCACTATTATTTTTGCCTCCATGGTTACTTATGGCATTCCTGTTATAGCAGTGGCTTGGGGCGTGTATTATGGCGAGTCTATTTCTATATTGCAAATAGGTAGCCTATTTATAATATTAGCAGGAGTCTATATAGTTAATAAGCCCCAACAGGCTTAGTGTTAGGGCTTATTTAATTTTATAAAACTTAATACGATTATATAAAGCTCAAGATAAAGATGGATGAAAGTCTTTTAAACAGTCATTATCTCTTTTTCCTTTGACTCTAAATGCTTTTCTACTAGGGCAATATGCTTATCTGTAATAGCTTGAATTTCATCTTCCGCGCCTTTGCAAATATCTTCACTCATGCCCTCTTTTTGTAATTTCTTTACTTGCTCAATATGATCGCGTCTAATATTACGAATAGACACCTTACTTACTTCTCCTTCTGCACTTGCCTTTTTAAATAATTCTTTTCTTCTTTCTTCTGTTAAAGGAGGCGTGAATAATCTTATTTGTATACCATCGTTCTGTGGGGTAATACCAATGTTAGCAGCCATGATAGCTCTTTCAATTAAGGGTAGCATATTTTTTTCCCAAGGTTGAATACTAAGGGTTCTGCTATCCAATATCTGTACATTACCCACTTGGCTAATAGGTGTGGGTGTGCCATAATAATCTACATTGATGCCCTCTAAAATGGAGGGGGAAGCCTTGCCCGCTCTAATTTTAGAAATTTCAATTTCTAAATGATTAATGGCCTTTTTCATCCCTGCTTCTGCATTACCGGTAACTTTCTTTAATTCTTCTGACATACTAATTCATTGAGGCTACAAAGCTAATAAATCCTAGCTATTGTTGATAAGTCTTTTTTTGGGCTTTTTCTTAAATTTTCAGTGCAAATTAGCCTACGAATTCTATCTTTGCCCTCAACCGTATAGCTATGAATAAATCTACTGCAGAATTAACAAAGATTGCCTCTCAAATTAGAAGAGATATTGTAAGAATGGTACATGCACAACAAAGTGGCCACCCAGGTGGTTCTTTAGGCTGTGCCGATTTCTTAACGGCTCTGTATTTTAAAGTCATGAAAATTGATACCAACTTTTCAATGGATGGCATCAACGAAGATCTTTTCTTTTTATCGAATGGTCATATCTCACCTGTTTTTTATTCTGTATTAGCAAGGTCTGGTTATTTTGATGTAAAAGAATTAGCCAGTTTTAGAAAAATTAATTCAAGACTACAAGGTCATCCTACTACGCATGAAAAATTACCAGGCATAAGAATTGCCAGTGGTTCTTTAGGACAAGGATTAAGCGTTGCTATTGGTGCCGCCTTAACCAAAAAATACAATAAGGACAATCGTACTATTTATAGCCTTCATGGCGATGGTGAATTACAAGAAGGTCAAATTTGGGAAGCAGTGATGTTTGCTGCACATAATAAAGTAGATAATTTAATTGCGACAGTGGATGTGAATGGCCAACAAATTGACGGCCCATTAAGTAAAGTATTGTCACTAGATAGTTTAGAAGATAAATTCAAAGCCTTTCATTGGACCGTTTTACATATGAACGGACATGATATGGAAAATATAGTTGCTACACTGGATAAAGCTAAATCCCTAACAGGACAAGGCAAGCCTATTTGCATTTTAATGAAAACTGAAATGGGCAAGGGTGTTGATTTTATGGAAGGCAGCCATGAGTGGCATGGTATTGCACCTAACGATGAGCAACTTACTAAAGCATTAGGGCAATTAGAAGAAACCTTAGGTGACTATTAATTTATTCTAAGATTTTATAAAATATAAATCTTAGAATAAATCTCTCTTTTTTATTTTTTTTAGCCTCTCCTATCAAGATAAATTAAGTATAATTTATCTTGTCATTTTTTTAGCTAGTTTATTTTTTCGAAAAGACGTGCTGAGGCCTTGCGCGCTGGAATCCATCCTGCAGCAACCGCAATCACAACCACTAATAGTATAATGGCTATATAATCTTCTGCCATAGGTTTAACAGGATAATAATCTATTACAAAAGAATTACCTCCCAGTTTTATAAGATGAAATTTATTTTGAATAAAGCAAAATAAACTGGCCAAACCCCCTCCAATAAAGGCGCCCATAAAGGCCATGATGCCCGATAGCATTAAAAATATTTTTTGAATATCCCAAGGCCTAGCACCCATGGCATGTAGCACATGAATGTCTTTTTGTTTTTCTAAAACAAGCATGGTTAAAGCCCCTACCAAATTAAAAGAAGCCACTATCATAATTAAAGCAAGTATGGCAAAGATGATCCACTTTTCCATTTGCATAATTTTATAGAGATCGGCATTTTGTTGGTACTTATCTTTTACTTGAAAATTATTTCCTAGTTGTTTTTGAACCGTGTTCATTACATCCGTTAACTTATCGGGCAGAACCGAAATTTCAATTGCAGAATATTGATTTGAATCTAAATCAAATAAATACTGCGCAAAAGGATAATTGGTAAAAACATATTGGTCGTCAAATTCTTGTTGCACTGAAAAGGCGCCGCCTTGCACTGCAGTTAAATTATTTAATTGGTTGATATTGGTAAACCCTTTGCCAGACC
>CAITGN010000098.1:0-1802 GCA_903891965.1 uncultured Bacteroidota bacterium | reverse complement strand
TTTTCCATAGCAGCGTCTACCAATCCTTGTTTCAAGCTACCAGCTTCAAACTGCTTGTACTTTCTTCTATATACAAATTCATCTCTAGTAGGAATTTCTGTGATATAGCGGTTAATTTGTTCCACTAAATAAGTAGAGGTCCAACCTTCTTTTTTCATAGCACTAAATAACCTGCTTAGGTTATTCATTTCATAGTACACATCGCCACGGTATCTTTTTAGAGGATTGTTTTTATCAAATTGATCGATTAGTTTTTTAAGCAGTTCAATTTTTTCTAATTCAGAAATAGGATCTAGGCTGGGCTTTTCAAATAAGTATAAATTATCTTGAATGATATCGTTGCAAAAAGAATGAAAGGTGGCAATATTCACTTTGTAAGCGCTGGCTCCAATAAAACCCACTAATCTTTTGCGCATGGCAATCGCGCCTGCATCTGTATAGGTTAAACATAATATGTTTTCAGGAGCGGTATCGGTTTCTAAAAGTATTTTACCAATGCGGGCGCCCAGTATTTGGGTCTTACCTGTACCAGGTCCAGCAATGACCATCACGGGGCCATCAATCGTATCCACGGCAAGCTTTTGTTGGGCATTTAAGTGCTCGTAAATGGTTTCAAATGCCTTTAATTGGGCGGCCTTAGTTATCATAGTATAAAATTAGTGGCTTTAAGCTAATTTATTACAACAAAAACGACAATGTGTTGTTGTATTAGTATGTCAAAAGTATATAGTATCCACACCGAGCAGTTTATTCCTATTTCCCTTCAAGAAGCCTGGGATTTTTTTAGTAGTCCAGCCAACCTTGCTAAAATTACCCCTGAAAAAATGGGCTTTAACATAATTAGCAAGCACCATGGTGCTAAAATGTACCCGGGCCAAATTATCGAATACACCGTAAAACCCCTCTTGGGCATTCCACTTTATTGGATGACAGAAATTACTCATGTGAAGGAAGGCGCCTATTTTGTAGACGAGCAGCGCTTTGGCCCATATACCATGTGGCACCATCAACACCATTTTACCGAGGTAAAGGGAGGCGTTAAAATGGAAGATATTGTCCATTATAAAATTCCCTTAGGATTTTTAGGGGATATTGCCCAGGTGGTCATGGTCAAAAAGCAGCTTCAAGGAATTTTTGATTTTCGTTTCAAAGCGGTGGAAGCAAAATGGGGTATTTATAAGCCTTTGTAAAAATAATTGGCAGTATTTTTAAAATACTTAGTCTAATAAGCTGTTTCTAATTATTATTTTTATAAACTTTGTCCTCAATTCACTTTGATTCATGGCACATACCACCAATGGGCATACCCACAAATTCTCTGTTGCAGGCTTATTAGTTACTTTAGGAATTATTTACGGAGATATTGGAACCTCTCCTTTGTATGTATTTAGTACCATCATTAATCACAAAGTAATTTCAGAACAATTAATTTATGGTGCCATCTCTTGTGTCTTTTGGACTTTAACTTTACAGACTACTTTTAAATATGTTTTCTTAACACTTCGTGCAGACAACCGTGGTGAGGGTGGAATCTTTTCTTTGTTTGCATTAATTCGTCGTTATGTAAAATGGATATATATTCCCGCTATAGTGGGGGCTGCCATGTTACTTGCCGATGGTATGATTACACCACCTGTATCTGTGTCTTCGGCTATTGAAGGATTAGCGGGCATTAAAGGCTTGGAAAAAGTTATTGTACCAGGTAATAATTTAACAGTAGGTATTGTACTTACCATCATCTCTTTACTTTTTTTCTTTCAACGTTTTGGTACAAAAATTATTGGATTTGCATTTGGTCCTAT
>CAITGN010000097.1:0-3763 GCA_903891965.1 uncultured Bacteroidota bacterium | reverse complement strand
TCGCTTAAATGATGTACCATGGTTTCTATTTTTTTTCAAATCTAAGTTTCTTCCTTCCTATTTTAAAATAATTTAAAGCTGTCTCCATCAAAAAGGCCTTTATCGCTCAATTTAAGATGCGGAATAACTAGTAAAGCCATAAAACTAAGTGTCATAAATGGGGAGCCAAGCCTTGATCCCAAACTTTTCGCCATGATGTCTAAAGCTGTATAGTCGGCGGCTACTTTATAAGGATCTTCTAAGCTCATAAGCCCAGCCACAGGTAATCCCATTACTTTTAATTCATTACCGCTTACACAGCTAATACCTCCTTGCTCTTTAATGACAAGGTTGATGGCTTTTACAATATCGGCATCAGATACACCCACGGCTATAATATTATGACTATCGTGTGCTACGGTAGAGGCGATGGCTCCACTTTTAAAACCAAAGTTTTTTATAAAGGCCATTTTAGGGGCAGCTGCAAAATACCTATTATAAACCACCATTTTTAAAACATCAGATTCGGTATCAGATACAATTTTACCAGCATCTAGCTTTGGACTTAGCCATAATTTATTTGTGATAAGCTGCCCATCGATGGCTTCTATTACTGCGATTTTATTATTTTGATGCGGATATTCATCTAAACTAATTTGAATATTATTTTCTTCAATACTAGCTGCATCAAATTTATTAATGGCTTTTTCACTTACGGCTTCAATAAATGAATTTCCATTTTCTGCAACCAATGCTCCTTTAATATAAGTTTGATTTACTTTAAAAGAAATAAGATCTTCCACCACAATAAAATTAGCAGCATCACCTATTTGCATTTTACCTGTAGGTAATTTATAATGGTCCACAGGATTTATGCAGGCAGCCCTTAATACAAGTAAGGGGTCAATGCCCTTTGCTACTGCGCGTGCGCATAAACTATTTATATGACCTTCTACTAAACTATCCGGGTGTTTATCATCACTACAAAGCATAATCATGGAAGGATGGTCCTCAATTAATTCATACAAGGCTTCAAAATTTTTAGCAGCACTACCTTCCCTAATTAAAATTTTCATCCCATGTTCTAATTTATCCAAAGCTTCTTCTATGGTAAAGCATTCGTGATCGGTACTAATACCTGCTTCAATATATTTTTTAGCATCTTCTGCTCTTAGTCCGGGAGCATGTCCATCCACAGGTTTGCCTAATTTATGCGCGGAGGCAATTTTTTTCATTACTTCATCGTCTTTACTTAAAACGCCAGGGAAATTCATCATCTCACTTAAATAATAAATATCGGGGTTGGCTAATAAACTAGCCACATCCTTACTATTAATTGCAGCACCTGCTGTTTCAAAAACAGTGGCAGGCACACAGCTAGGCGCCCCAAAGAAAAAGTGAAAAGGAACTTTTTTGCCATTGTCAATCATATACTGCACCCCTTCCATACCACAAACATTGGCAATTTCATGAGGGTCACTGATGGTTCCAATGGTGCCATGGGTAACGGCTAAACGAGCAAAAGAACTAGGAATAAGCATACTACTTTCTACATGCACATGGGCGTCAATAAAGCCAGGTAGTAAATACTGCATAGGGGCTTCAGTAGTAGATTCAATGGACTCAATGATGCCATTTTGAACCCTAATAGTAGCGGGGTAAATATGCTTTTTAAGAATATCTACATATTGACCTGAAATGGAGAAGGAATTGCCCATACGTTTAATTTGCTATCACAAATTAAACCAATAATTGAACTTAAAGATAAGCGCTCTGTTTTTATTTTTAAGCATTGGGTCGGTGTAGTAGTTGTCGGTATAGACTAAGAAGAAGTCGCTCATAGGTTTGTACCTGTATTGCAAACGGCTATTGATGTTGAAATTATTGGTTTGCGTATTAAATTGTACAAAAGTGGTCCAGAACAACTTGGTATTAAAGTTGTATTCTAATTTAGGAGCAATTAAAATTAAATTGTTGTTTCCATAAATTTTAGGCAGTTGAATTTTATCTATTTCTGCGTTCAATGAAAAACTTAAATGGGGCTGGTTTCTCCATATAATACCTGCTCCAAGTCCTGTAATATTTCCATTGTAGTATTGTCCTAAGGTCATCATGGTATTCCAGCTAAACATTTTACGCATATCAGAATAATACATCAAATTGAATTGACCATATTTATAGGTACCTGAAGGTAGGGGGATGCCATCCCCAGGTTGGGTGGGGTACAATAAATTAAGATTTGAATTGGTGAACTTTAAAGACAAACCTGAACTGTTTCTGTACTCTGTTTTTATATCTAAACTGGTCTCGTGTTCACTAAAGCTATTGTCTGCATTAAATACGATGAAGTTTTCAAGTGAAAATTCTATTCT
This sequence comes from uncultured Bacteroidota bacterium, assembly GCA_903891965.1. GTDB lineage: Bacteria > Bacteroidota > Bacteroidia > Chitinophagales > Chitinophagaceae > Sediminibacterium. The sequence continues at coordinate 1,412 of CAITGN010000097.1, read as the reverse complement.
GCCAATTTTCCCATTATTTATAAATATCCTTTTACTAATGTTCGCGTAAACATCTTTATATCCCACTCGTATGGTCGTATCTCTCAAAGCATCATAATTATCAATTCTTTGGACATAGCCCATATCGGTATAATAATTTTTCCCTACATTGCCTGCTTGTCCAAATAAACGCCAGTTGTTGATGGTTCTAGAAAAAGAAGCTTCATAAAATGCATCCTTATTATTAATGGTAGGCTTGATGGATTGATGATAACTAATATCTGCTTTTTTGGTACCCTCGTTATTGGCTAAGGTTAAACTCATGCCAGCATTTCTTCCATATTGATCCATTGGATTTTTTTTAATTTCTGCAGCAGAAATAAAATTCTCTCTATTTAAAAAATAAGTTTTGATTAAAGATCTTTGCCAAAATCTTTTTTGAATGGTGAATGCTGAAAAGTTTTCAGGTGAATAACTTCCTTTGGCACCAGTTTGCATATTCATCATTCCAATTCTAGTACTTGAGTTTAAGTTACCAGAAACTCTTGCCCCGAGTAATATAGGTATGGTATTACCTTCCTTGTCAAGTCCAATGGTTCTAGAATAAAATGGACTAATAAAGTAATTCCCTAAGCTGGAAAATAAGTCGCCATTCTCTAAAAAAAAGGCTCTTTTTTCTGGTAAAAAAATATTGAAACGTGTTAGGTTGGTTACTTGTTGATCCACTTCCACTTGGGAGAAATCGGGATTGACAGTTACATCTAAATTTAAAGAAGAACTCAGTGTTAATTTAGCATCAAAGCCAACATTACCTTTATTTTGAAGCGATTTTTTATTTTCATCATCGGTGGTTGAATTTCCAGTGATGTAAGGAAGTAATATTTTATTTAGACTTGATTTGGGAGGGGCAGTAGGCCAATTTAAAACACCCATATAGCCTAAATCATAGGATTTAAAAATAGGCGGTACCCTAGTCCAACAACTGTATTCATTGCTTTGCAAATCACCTCTTAAAAAATTAATACCCCAAAATTGTTGCTTGTTATTATACCTCAATGATTTTAATGGAATAGCAATTTCTCCAATCCAATAACCTGCATACATTTTAGTAGCGAGTTCCATTTGGTGTCCCAGCTCCAAGAAAGTTTTTCTTCGGTATTAGTGGTGAGTTCATCTTCTGATTGAACATTTTTAGCACTTAGGGTAAAAATATAACCATTTGTTTTTTGACCAGCAGGATCCAATAAAATAGCAACACAATCAGATCCTTCATAACCCACATCTCTTTTTAAACTTTTAATAATTTGTTCTTCTTTAGCATATACTTTAAAAGCGAAGTAAATATTTTTATCATCAAAAGTCATAAGAACTTCAGTTTGTTGCTTTGGAGCTCCTATATTATTGGGATATTTTTTTGTAAAGTCTTTGGCCAG
>CAITGN010000096.1:0-3774 GCA_903891965.1 uncultured Bacteroidota bacterium | reverse complement strand
TTATTTGTGGGCAGTTCTTCTTTTAATTATTGGAAAGATATTAGTAACTATTTTCCAGGCTATCCTATTATTAATAGGGGGTTTGGTGGCTCCAGCTTAACCGATATTATTCATTTTAATCAAGAGACTATTTTAAAATATAATCCAAAGCAAATTTATATTTACTGTGGAGAGAATGATATTGCTGCAAGTGATACCATTACGCCTCAAATAGTATTTGAAAGATTTAAAACCTTATATACTATTATCAGAACCCATTTAGGAAATAAGATACCTGTAATGTATGTTTCAATTAAACCCAGTGTAGCAAGATGGACTATGGAAGAAAAGTTTGTTGCAGCCAATACACTCATTCGCGATTTTATAAATAAGCAAAAGCACACGCAGTTTTTAGATATACATTCTGCTATGTTAGATACAAGTGGAATGGTCTATAAAGATATTTTTATAGCAGACAAATTGCATATGAATGCAAAGGGCTATGCCATATGGCAAAAGATAATCGCACCTACCTTGGTGAAGGAATAGTAAAGTTATTGTAAGGTGAAAACTAGCTATTATGAGCTAGCGCTAATCAGCTAGCGCTAATCTACTAATGCTAATCAACTACCTCTAGAACCGCCTGTTTTAATAGGCTTCTTAGTAGTACCTGTAGACTTAGTGTTCGCTTTAGCTATAAACTGAGAACTACCACCTTGAAAGGTAGTTTTAGTTCCAGTGGCAGCTTTTTTATCAGCTACTTTCTTGTTAATATGAAATCCCATAATTGATTAATTATAGTATAAAAGTAATTAATTTTTTCTAAATAGTCCCTAATTTATAAACAGCTATTTCAGCGTCATTTAAGACTCGGTTTTTACATAATGAATATTACGCTCTTCCAAGTAGTTTATCATATACTGAAAACATTTTTCATGCTTACCTACTAATTCAGGAGGAAAAACACCCTTTTCAGTAAATAAATTTTCCATTAACATATTCAAAGCTGCCGTACAAGTATAACCAGTGGTTCTACTCATGCTACTAATTTCAGTTATTGGATCATACTCGTCATACAATTCATAATGTATGGTTTTACCTTCCCCTTTAATTTCAATAGTCATTAAAGTAAATTCAGCTTCAGTTGCACCTAATTTCCATTGATCAAATAATAATGCTGAAGTAAAACCTAAAGGAGATATAGATTGGCCTTTGTATTGAATAGGGGCTGTATTTAAAAATCCTGCTTTAATTAAACTCTTCATTAAATCGATATGACCAGGGTATCTTAAAGTTTTTTCTTTCATATTAGGAATATGCCCCATAGTAAATAAAATACTTCTAAGACCGTCGGTATTAAAGGATTCTAGTGTGCCTACTTTATTAAAGTCAATAAACTCTGCATCACTTAATGCAGGCTTAGTTACGATGCAGCTATTTTCAACATAACGCGCAGGTCTTGTATATTCTTCTAAAACATCAATAGGTGAGAAGGGAGCCTTGTATTCAAAAGGTTGGGTTCTTTTTTTAGGAAGCCCACCTACCATGCATTCAAAGCTATCAATTTTCATTTTTTCATTATGGTAACCCAATATTAAATTACTCATACCTGGTGCAACACCACAATCTACTATAGCAGTCACATTATTTTTCTTAGCTAATTCAGTTAGTTGCAAAGCGTCTTCTGGAAAAAAAGAAATATCAACTACATTTTTTTTAGCGTTAATAACAGCTTCTAAAGTTTTATAGCCCATAAAACCTGGAACGGCTGTAATGACATAATCAAATTTTGCAAGCAGGGTGGCATAATTTGCATAATCACTTAAGTCGGCTTGAACGGTGGTTATACTTTTATTTTTATTGGAAAGTATTTGAAGTGATTCTTTACTTAAATCAAAAGAACTTACTTGATATTTTTTGGAAAGGTCAATAGCCATCGCTCTTCCCACCATTCCTGCTCCTAAAATTGCTATTTGCATATAAACATAATTTGAGCTGCAAGGTAATCTAAAGCCATGGAATCACCACCAAGGATTAGGATAAATGGGCTTTTTACTCAAAAATATAATTTTTAAATTACTGTAAATCAGAGAGTTATTTCTGGAAGGGTCCTTGGTCTAGCCTATCATGTAAAAACTAGGGAATCTGTATTTTTAACTTGTTTTTTTCATAGCTTCAGTACACCCTATTAGAATCAGTTATTAATCACTATAAGCGTATAAAATTAATTTTTAACAATGTCTATTTTATCAAATTACTCAGATGGCTTTTTTGATGTAAGTGCTGCACATGGTTTTTTACCCACCAAGGCACCCATGGTAAAATTACCTGCTACCTACAGCGATTTACAAAATGTCTTAGATGCAATGCCGGTTGTTTTAAATGAAAAAGAATTTGGTTTGTTAAACACACCCAATGCAATTGTCGCACCTGTATTAGCAATAGAGAATCATGTAGAAGCCATTGAAAAAGAAACCGATATTTTTATTTTACAAGCCTTATTTAGATCTTATAGTTTTTTAGCTTCTGCTTATTTATTAGAGCCTTCTTATCAGCAATTTAAAATAGATGGTAAATATGGTAAGGCAAGAAATGTTTTACCTAAAAATATTGCTATGCCTTTTTGTAAGGTGGCGGATAAACTAGATGTATTTGCTTGGCTTGATTATCATTATGCCTATTCATTGGGTAACTATAGAAAGCTGGATGCTAGCGGGGATTTAAACTGGGGAAACATTACCATGTGTAATAAATTTTCCGGACAACCTGATGAAGTAGGCTTTATTATGTTGCATGTTGATATTAATCGTTACTCAGCCAATTTAGTAGGGTCGGTGATGCAAACTTTGCAAGCATTAGGTAATGGTGAAAAAAATGTAGCCCCCTTTTTAGAAAAGAATTGGGAAACGATGAAGCAAATGAATGTAAGAAGAAAAGAAATGTGGAAGGCTTCCAGATGGCAGCGTTACAACGACTTTAGAATTTTTATCATGGGTGTAAAAGGCAATACCGATTTATTTGGAGAGGGAGTAACCTATGAAGGTGTATGGGAAGAGCCCAAAGCCTTTAGAGGTCAGACGGGCGCTCAGGATGACATCATTCCTATGCAAGATATTTTTTCAGGCGTAATTTTTTATTACCCAGAAAATGAGCTTACTAAATACTTATTAGATTTACGTTTATACCGTCCAAAATGCGTGCAACATTTCTTTAGCGATTTACAAAACGCTATGAAAGAAGTACATCCTAAAGGCTTAATGGGAAAACTTTTAGATAATAAAGATGCAAAAAGTTTATGTTTTTTATTGGGCATTTTAGAGGAAATATACCATTTTAGAAATGGTCATTGGCAGTTTGTTCAAAAATATATCATGGCCAATACGAAGTATGCAATTGCTACTGGTGGCACACCTATTACTTCTTGGATACCGAATCAAATTTTATCGGTCATTCATCAAATGGAAGATGTGGCGGCGGCTATACAAAAAATAGGAGCACCTACCGATGCTTTGGCACTTAGTATTTATGAAAAAAATATTTCCTTATTACCCACCAAACGCGGGCTTATTGACGGGCAACTTGCCTTAATTCATAAGAACGATTTTTCTGCAGAAGCCGTATTTGCTTTAAATCAAAAGTTTGGCTACGATGATACTGAATAGTAAAAAATAATGAATTAAAACAAACTTACAAACGAATATTAGATTCATGATATATGACACTACAAAAATTTAAATTTCTTTTAAACCAAAATATAAATATAAATACAATGAAAAAAACCAGCTCACTGTTTCT
>CAITGN010000095.1:0-7075 GCA_903891965.1 uncultured Bacteroidota bacterium | reverse complement strand
TCTTGTCCCAGACCTATCATTAACCATAAACAAAATATAAAAGTAAGCGAGGCTAATAGAATAGCCATGGCTAAAAATTTATTAGATTTAAAGGGTAGCCTTGTTTGCATAATAAAATAAGATGCGGTACAAAAAATATAAGGTATTAAAATAGTAGAAGTAGTCATTAACATTAAAAACTTAAACTGTTCTACTAAACCCTTGGTATAATTCATACTCATTAAAACAGAAACAAATACACTTGAAATAACCACCCCTAAAACAGGTACTCCTTTAGTATTAAGGCGCATAAAAATTGCAGGAAATAATTTGTCTTTAGCAATGGCATAAGGTAGTTGCCCTTGAATTAAGATATAACCATTCAAGGCCCCAAAGGCAGCAATAGCAACCCCTGCGCTCACCCAATACTCGGCACCATGGCCCCAAATTAGTACAGCCGCATCGGCAAAAGGTGTTACACTATTTTTTAATTGAGCTGCTGGAATCATACCCATAATACTTACTGTACTTAAAATATATACCACAGTGGCGATAAGGGTACCTAAAGTAGTAGCCTTTGCAACGGTTGCTGCTGAATTGGACACACTGCCCGAAGGAATAGTGGCGCATTCAATACCCAAAAAAGCAAAAAAGGTTAAAGTAGTAGTGGCTGTAATAGCAGCAATAGTGGAAGTTCCACTTGAATTAAATGGAAGAAAATTTTCCCATTGAATATAAAATAAGCCTGCAAGGCCAATTGAAATAATGGGTACAATTTTTAAAATAGTGGTAATTAATTGTACTACACCAGAAGTAAATATGCCTAAAGAATTGATCCAAGTTAAAAACCAGATAGTAGTAAGGCCTGTAAAAATGGCGAGTACCGAATTGGTGGCTAATGCAGGAATGAAAGTACTTAAAGCACTAATAAAAGAAACTGTAATAGCAGCATTGGTACACCATACTGAAACTAAATAACCCCAGGCTACTAGAAAGCCTGCAAAATCGCCTAAGCCTTTTTGAGAATAAGCATAAGGACCACCGTTGGCAGCAGGTAATAAATTACTTAAATGCGCAAATACTTTTGAAAGTAAAAAAGCACCAATGGAAGAGCAAACCCAACCTATTAAACTAATGCCTCCAAAACTAGCCAAGGTAGCAGGCATCATAAATACACCGGCCCCAATCATATTGCCTACTACTAAAGAAGTACTAGTCCATAAACCTAATTTTTTATCGGCTGCTTGCATTACTAAATATACCTATTAATAATGTTTTCAATTAATTCTTGTTGCCCGCTTATTGGACTAGGTTCTCCTTTCTCCACTGCATAGGCCCTTAAGTCTTCTAAACTTAATTTACCTGCTTCAAAATCCTTACCCTTGCCTGCATCAAAAGAAGCATACCTAGTAGAACGTATTTTTGTATACTCCGATTTTTGTAAAATAGTATCTGCTGTAATTAAAGCGCGGGCAAATGTATCTATACCTCCAATATGTGCATGGAATAAATCGGCAGCATCGGTGGAGTTTCTTCTGCGCTTCGCATCAAAATTAATACCCCCTCCTTGAAAGCCACCTGCTTCTACAATAATAAGCATGGACTCTACCAACTCATTGATATTGGTTGGGAACTGATCGGTATCCCATCCGTTTTGATAATCACCTCTATTGGCGTCCATACTACCTAACATACCTGCATCTACGGCTACTTGTAATTCATGTTGGAAGGTATGACCTGCAAGGGTGGCGTGATTCACTTCAATATTTAATTTAAAGTCGTTTAGTAAATCATATTGTCTTAAAAATCCAATCACTGTTTCACTATCATAATCGTATTGATGCTTGGTTGGCTCACAAGGCTTAGGCTCAATAAAAAAAGTTCCTTTAAAACCATTTTTTCTAGCATAGTCTTTAGCTGTATGCAAAAATTTAGCCAAATGTTCTTTCTCTCTTTTCATATTGGTATTCAGCAGCGACATATAGCCTTCTCTTCCACCCCAGAAAACATAGTTCTCTCCGCCTAATGCAATGGTTGCATCTAGTGCCCCTTTTACTTGAGCTGCTGCATGTGATAATACATGAAAATCGGGGTTGGTAGAAGCCCCATTCATGTAACGTTTATTGCTAAAAACATTCGCTGTGCCCCATAATAATTTTACACCACTGGCTTTTTGTTTTTCTTTTAAATAAGCGGTGAGTGCTTGTAAGCGACTATCGTTTTCATTTACGTCATTGGTATAGTCTACTACATCCACATCATGAAAGCAATAATAAGGAAGGCCTAACTTGGTAATAAATTCAAAAGCTGCATCGGCTTTATCTTTAGCGCGTGCTACTGCATCTTGTTTTTCGTTCCAAGAATAAATATGCGTAGGCTCTCCAAAAGGATCTCCCCCATTACCAACAAAACTATGCCAGTAAGCTACCGCAAAGCGTAACCAATCTTTCATGGGTTTACCTGCCACTACTTTGCTTTCATCATACCAACGATAACTTAAGGGGTTATCGCTGTGTAAGCCTTCGTATTTAATTGGACCAATGCCTTTAAAAAATTCTTTTTCTCCAAGTAGTACTGACATAAAATAGAGTATTAAAGTTTATAAATTATTTGTTTGTGTTTTATTGATTAATGTATTGATGTAATAAATAACTATTACTTATTCTTATATAAATTTTGCTAGATTATTTTTCCAATTTTCATAAAGTGCATCATATAGTTTTGTTTCAGTAGGCTCTATGCGTTCAATAGGTTTTGTATCTGCAAAGGCGTCCTTTAATTCTTTATAAATACCCGCGCCTATGCCTGCGCCCAATGCCGCGCCCACACTGCCTTCTACATTGTACAAGGCTACTGGCACGCCGGTTGCATTCACAAAAGCATGGGTAAATACGGGACTTAAAAATAAATTCGCCTGGCCTGCTTTAATTACAGAAGGTGCTAATTTATTTTCTCTCATAATATCTAGTCCGTATCTAAAAGCAAAGGCAATACCTTCTTGTGAAGCCCTATATATATGCGCTGCTGTATGTTTATTTAAATCAAGACCTAGTATTTGAGCGCCAATAATTTTATTATTGAATATACGCTCTGCTCCATTGCCAAAAGGTAAAATACTTAAGCCATCACTTCCTGCTGGAATACTTGCAGCCATTTCATTCATGGTAGCATAATTTGTACTAGCTCCTATGTATTTTTTAACCCAACTATTTAATATACCCGTGCCATTAATACAAAGTAGCATACCAATTCTATTTGCTGCACTTGTATGATTTACATGCGCAAAACTATTCACCCTTGATTGCAAATCATAAGAAAGCGTATTGCCTACTCCATATATAACGCCTGAAGTACCTGCTGTGGCGGCTACTTCGCCTGGTTCAAGCACATTTAAAGAAAGGGCATTATTGGGTTGGTCTCCTGCTTTATAACTTATAGGTATACCCGCTTTTAAGAATAAAGTATTTGCAATACTTGCACTTAATGCACCATGGTTACTAAATACATCCCTCACTGTTGGAAATATAGCCTCCTCAAAACCAAAATAATTTAATAGCTCTTTTGAAATACAATTATTTTTAAAATCCCAGAATATGCCTTCCGATAAGGCAGCTATGCTGGTAGTAATTTCTCCTGTTAATTGCATGGCAATAAAATCGCCAGGTAGCATTATAGTATGAATTTGTGCATATACAGCAGGTTCATTTTCTTTTACCCAGGCCAGTTTAGCCGCTGTAAAATTGCCGGGAGAATTTAATAAATGGGAAAGACATTTTTCATGTCCAATTGTATCAAAGGCTTTTTCGCCATAAGCAACTGCCCTGCTATCACACCAAATAATACTATCTCTTAGGACCTTTTTATTTTTGTCTACTAATACCAGCCCATGCATTTGATAGGCAATACCTATGGCTGCAATATTATTTGAATCATAGGAAGGAAGGGCAAGTTTAGCTGCTTTATGTAGCTTTAAAATGCCTGCTTGAACCTGCTCCCACCAGATTATAGGAGATTGTTCTGCCCAGCCATTTTGATGAGAGATAATGGCATTTTCAGTATCTGGATAAGACACAGTTAGAATACATTGCTGTGTACTTGCTTCTACTAAAGAAACCTTAATAAAGGAAGTGCCAATATCAATGCCTAGTAAATACATATAGGGTTTGCTTACTATCTAAAACTAAGAAATAGTTCCCTGTTTTTGGCATATAAATTTAAAAAATAGGCATAAAAAAACTGCCCCCAAATTGGGGGCAGTTTATATCTTAATCTAAATTCTTAAATTAGAAATTAGGATTCTTAATAGCTACGCTAGAACCAGATGGTGCGTTTAATTCAAACTCATCACCAGGAACATCCCAGTAGTCCATGTAGTTGTAGTTCATAGTTGCATTTGTCCAAACTACTTCTTTTACATCAAATACTGTAGCGCCATAGCGACCACCACCGTTAGCCACTGAATAAGTCCAGCCCCAACGTCTTGCATCGTAGAAAGATAATCCACGGAAAGCAAGAGCAACTCTTCTTTCTTTAGTTAATAAAGATAAAGCGTCTGCTTTAGTAGTTGCAGATGCAGCAGCTAAGCCAGCACCTTGGTAAGTTCTAACAGCATCGATAAAACCTAAACCAGTAGCAATATTACCCAATTGGATATTTGCTTCTGCTTGCATCATAGCATTCTCTTCGTAGCTAGCTGCAATAATTAATTCATATTTACCTACGTTTTTAGTACCATAAGAGTAAACACCAGCGATAGTACCGCCACCTGGTAAATCAGTTGATTGCCAGTTAGGGTTTAAACTCCATCTTGTACCAAAACTAAGACCATGTGTAAATTGGAAACCTGTTTTGAAGTTACTTTCTTTACGCTTGTCACCTGTAGAAAATTCTTGAACGAAACGCTCACTAATTTTAAATGTACCGCTACTTGCTCTGTTAGTTGCTAAGGCAGAAGCTGTTCCACCATTTACACCAAACCAGTTATTCAAATCTGAAGTACGACCTGTTAATACATAGTCAGAACTTTTCACACCATTAGATGTTAAAGTTAAAACTGTATTCCAATCGGCAGTAGTCATCACACCTGAGAAAGCATTTTTTGAAATAGCAACACCTGCTACACCATTTACAAAAGTCGACATTTTGTTTAATAAAATGTTACGCGCTTTTAAAGTATTGATGTTTCTAACCCACATGTCTTTAGTCATTAATTGACCATTACCTACTTGGCTAGATTCAGGAATTAATTTTCCTAAAACTGCTGTGTAGTCAGATGTATTAGATGCAGATCCTAATGTAGTAACAGCTAAATCGTAGTAGTAATTAGAACGAGCAATAACCGCATCATGAGATACATAGTTAGCACTTGTTTTACCAGCTGTATCTGTAATAAGACCAGCATAGTACATTGTTCCAATTTGAGCATAAGCCCATCCTTTCCAGAAATAAGACCAAGCTTTGATAGTTGCAATTTTTGTTGCTTTATCGCCAGTGTAATTAACCTTATCCGCTAAAGCGATAACGTTATTACAAGCTTGTTGCATTGCATACATATTCATCCACTCATATAACAAGGCATTGTTTCCTTGTGCAGAAGCCGCTCTTGAATTATAAGCGCGGATAATGGCTGGGTTTGGAGAAGGGTTAGTTAAAGTTACTGTAGAGCTTAATTTAATAGACTCTGGAGAAGGGATAGTTGTGATTTGGTTGTTAGAACCTTCACCACCACCTATAATATCTCCCATTAACTCATGGTAACCTCTTGGTAAAGAGAAGTAGCTATCACCTAGCCATCCATCACCATAGCTTAAACCATTTAAATAGATACCACCTTGAGCAAGCTTAGCTAAGCCATTCTCTTCGGTAACGTTACCAGACAATGTTGGCGAATTTGGGTTACCAACTTCTAAATCTTTTTGACAGCTAGTCGAAAACATGACTAGAGCTGCGAAAAAGCCTAAGTAAAGTATTTTTATTTTATTCATGACTATTATTTTTTAAATTTTTTGGATTAGAAACCTATGTTTAAACCAATTTGATATGATTTAGTATTTGGCATAGTACTGTGGTCAATTCCTCTATCGAAAGAAGAGTTAACAGAACCAGAACTAATTTCAGGATCCATACCAGAATACTTAGTCCAAGTCATGATATTACGTCCTGTAAATACTAATTGTAGTTTTCTAAATTTCTTGAAGGCATCCGTCTTCGCTAAATCAACACTTAAAGAAACGTTTCTTAATCTTACGAAAGAAGCGTCTTCTAAGAAGTAGTCTTTAGTAACGTTGTTACCTACACCACGATCAGAACCCCATAGTGCATAGTAGAAACTACCATGGTATGCAGTAAATGCAGCGGTACGACCGTTAATTGTAACTTCTTTATCGAAGTCATTGCTAATACCATCACGATACATCCACTCTTTAGTTTGGTTATATAAATGAGCGCCGTTGATCCAATCAAATTGGAAATTCAAGTTGATGAAATCTTTGTAAGTGATATTATTGATAAAGTTCATTGTGAATTTAGGACTAGGATCTCCTAATGGTAATTGCTCAGAACCAATCATAGCGCCTTTAGTAGCAGTATCCACTACTACATTACCGCCGTATACTGGATCTTTAACAACTTGCCATTTTCCAGAAGCTTTTTGAGCATCTGTGAAGTATGGAGTTCCATCTGTACGAACTTGATCTAAGCTTCTAATAGTTGGGTAAGCATAAATTTGTCCAATTGGCTTACCAGCTACTAATACTACGTTCGTAGAACCAGCAGAAGAAGTCAAAGGAATTGTTGCACCACCAGAGATAGCATCTATCATAGAAACTTGCGTTCCGTAGTTAGTTGTTAAATCCCAAGTTAAATTCTTAGAAGAGAAAATTGGCATGTTTAATGAGAACTGAGTACCATGTGAACTCATATCAATAGCGTTATCTAGGATACCACTTGCACCTGTTGATAAAGGAACTGCAATGCTATAAATAACATTCTCAGAACTTCTTTTCCAATAAGTGAATGATCCGTTGATAGACTTTAACCAATTTGAATTACTATTTGTATTTAAAGTGAAGTCTGTACCAAATTCAGTCTCTTTAGA
>CAITGN010000094.1:0-5232 GCA_903891965.1 uncultured Bacteroidota bacterium | reverse complement strand
GGATTGTATCCTGGCACCCATGTAACAGTTGACAAAACACCTGAGATTGCGGCTGCTGCAAAAAAAACTTTAGAAGTCAAAGGGGATGAAACCACAGGTTGGTCCAAAGGTTGGAGAATAAATTTATGGGCAAGATTAAAAGACGGAGACCACGCTTATAAAATGTATCGTGAATTATTAAAATATGTTCCCCCAGATGAAACCAAAGAAAATTATACCAATGCGGGGGGCACTTATCCTAATTTATTAGACGCGCATCCTCCTTTTCAAATAGATGGCAATTTTGGGGGAGCTGCCGCAGTAGCTGAAATGCTAGTACAATCAAATGAGGAGATGATTACGCTTTTACCAGCCCTACCTAAGGCATGGGCTACGGGCGCCGTGAAAGGATTGAAGGCAAGAGGCAATTATGAAATTGAAATGAGCTGGGCCGATGGCCAGGTGACAAATCTTAAAATAAAATCGAGCACAGAACCTACTGCTAAAGTTTTGATGAACGGGAAAATTCAAATTGTAAAAACAAGTAAATAATTCACCACTATTATTAACTTTAGCAAAACAAGAATATGTCTTTGAACTTGGGTAGAACTGAATTTGGTAATCCAGCTAATAAGGGTAATGTATTATCGGTAGATGAAGCCCATGATTTATTTAATGCCTGGGTATTGAATCCCAAGCTACAGCTACATATGAAACAAGTAGCGCATTTAATGAAGTGCTGGGCAAAAGAAAAAGAAAATTTAAATGAAGCTGATCAATGGCGTTGGGAAATGGCTGGCTTATTACATGATGCCGATTGGGATCAGTGGCCCGAACTACATTGCAAAAAAATAATTGAATACTTAGAAGAAAAACAAATTGATCCAGAAATTATTAGAGCCATCGCCTCACATGGTCCTATTCATTTTGGTGTAGAACCCATTACTCAAATGGACAAAATGTTATTTGCCTTTGATGAACTTTCTGGTTTAATGCACGCTTATTCTTTAATGCGACCAGAAGGGTATAAGGGTATGGAATTAAAAGGCGCTAAAAAAAGAATTAAAGACAAAGCCTTTGCTGCCAACGTTTCTAGAGATGATATTGATGATGCTTGTAAAAGAGCCAATATAGAATTAGATATGCTCATTCAATTTATAATGGATAGACAAGCAAACGCTACAGTTTAAACAAATAAAAAATTCTCCTAATAATACAGATATACAAAAACAAATTAAATAGCTATAACATGCGCAAAATTATTTTAGTTCTCATCGTTGCTCTACTCTCACAGAGTTTTCTAATGGCACAACAAGTACCTAGTCCGAAATCGCATTTTGGATTTAATATAGGGGACAATTATCAATTGGCCACTTTTACACAAACAGAAGCCTACTTAAAAAAATTAGCAGCCGTTTCTAAAAAAGTAAAATTACAAGTGATTGGAAAAACTGAAGAAGGACGCAATCACTATATGGTCATTGTTTCCGATCCAAGCAACTTAGCCAATTTAGAAAAGTATAAAACTATTTCACAAAAATTAGCACATGCCGAAGACTTAAGTGTAGCAGAAGCTACTCAAATGGCAAATGAAGGAAAGGCGGTAGTCTGGATTGATGGCGGCTTACACGCAACAGAGGTAACCGGTATACATCAGTGGATAGAGTCAATGTATCAATTAATTACAAGAACAGATGAAGAAACAAAACGCATATTAAAATCGACTATTATTTTATTTGTACATGCGAATCCTGATGGACAAGAATTAGTCTCTAATTGGTATATGCGCAATAGCGATACTTTAAAAAGATCTACTTCTAGTTTACCTCGTTTATATCAAAAATATATTGGCCATGATAATAATCGTGATTTCTATATGACCAATATGCAAGAGTCAAAAAATATGAGTCGTCAACAATATATTGAATGGATGCCTCAGGTTTTATATAATCATCATCAAACAGGACCTCCAGGAACAGTAGTAGCGGGCCCTCCTTATCGTGACCCATTTAATTATGTATATGATCCCTTATTAGTAACAGGTATTGATGCATTGGGCGCTGCCATGAGTAGTCGTTTAAATGCAGAATCTAAACCAGGTTATACAATGAAATCAGGCTCAGTCTATTCTACTTGGTGGAATGGTGGATTAAGAACTACTGCCTACTATCATAATATCATTGGACTACTTACAGAAATTATTGGCAACCCAACGCCTTCCAATATTCCACTCGTACCACAAAGATTAATTCCAAATAGCGCTACACCCTATCCTATCACTCCACAGAAATGGTATTTTAGAAATTCAATTGATTATTCAGTGTCTTTAAACTATGCCGTATTAAATTATGCAGCTAGATATAAAGAAGAATTGCTTTTGAATATTTATACAATGGGTCGTCATAGTATAGATGCAGGCAGCAAAGACAACTGGACCTTGTATTCTAAAAGATCGGATGCAGTAGCTGAATTATTAAAAACAGAAAAAGTAACAGGGAATATTGATTCATTTCAAACAACTGTATTTAATAAAGTATATAAAAACCCTGCGAACAGAGATGCACGTGGTTATATTGTAACAGCGAATCAAACCACTACCGCTATTGATTTTATTAATATTTTAATTCAAAGTGGTATTAAGGTTCAAAAAGCAAATGCTAATTTTTCAGTCGCTGGAAAAAATTATCCAGCGGGCTCTTATATTGTAAAAACCAACCAAGCATTCAGACCACATGTAATTGATATGTTTGAACCACAGGATCATCCCAATGATTTTCAATATCCAGGCGGACCTCCTGTAAGACCTTATGATGCTGCGGGTTGGACCCCTGCATTTACCATGGGCATTGAGTTTGATCGCGTCTTAGATGATTTTAATGGTCCCTTTGAAACTATTCCTTATGGACTTATTCAAAAACCCATTGGTAAAATAAATGCAAGTGCTACAGTAGCTGGCTATAGTTTTTCAACAAAAGAAAATGCTGCTTATTATGCTATTAATACACTACTTACCATGGGGGTAGAGGTATATAAAAATAAAGACCAATATTATGTTGCAGGGAATACTGCTAATAAAAAATTGCAAGAAACTATTGAATCATTGAGTGCAGAGAAAGGTATAATTTTTAATGGGGTAACTGCGAAGCCTGCTAACATGAACGATAGAATTATGCCACAAAGAATTGCTTTATGGGATAAGTATGGTGGATCTATGTCTTCAGGATGGGTAAGATGGATTTTTGAAAAGTATAATTTCCCTTTCCAATTAATTTATGCTAAAGAAATTGATGCTAGTAATTTAAAAGATAAATATGACGTAATTCTTTTTGTAGAAGGTGCAATTCCTTCTTTAAAACCAGAAGCAGGCAATGGCTATGAAGAAAAAGAACCTAAGGCAGAAGATGTGCCTGAAATATACCAAGCTACTTTAGGAAAAATTACGGCAGAAAAATCGATCCCTGCTTTAAATAAATTTTTACAAGAGGGGGGAACCATTATTACCATTGGATCTAGTGCAAACTTGGCCTACCACTTAAATGTACCGGTTCGCAATGCTTTAGTGGAAATGGTTTCAGGTAAAGAGAAATCATTACCTGGTGAAAAATTTTATATACCAGGTTCTGTAATGCAAATTACTTTGGACAATGAGTATAAAGCCAACTGGGGTATGAATAAAAATGCCGATGTGTATTTTAGTGCTAGCCCTGTATTTAAATTATTACCAGATGCCATAGCAAGAAAAGAGGTGGTGCCATTAGCTTGGTATGCGTCAGATAAAACATTAAGAAGTGGATGGGCCTTTGGTCAATCTTATTTACAAGATGGTATTGCTGCATTTGAAGCGAAAGTAGGTAATGGTAAATTATTTGTCTATGGTCCTGAAATTACTTTTAGAGGCCAAACACATAGTACGTATAAAATGCTTTTCAACCAATTGTATAAATAAAAAAATAACCTAGGATTAGCGCTACAATTTTACATTTAAAACACTTATTATTTTGAAACCTCTTTACTGCTTTGCTCAAAATCAAATTTCTTTATTAGAAAATGCAGGCGTGCCTGTTGGTGATTTACTCGTGCAAAGAGGCTATGGCATTTTTGATTATTTAAGAGTGTCTAATAATAAGCCACTTTTTATAGAAGCGCATTTAGATCGCTTATTTAATTCTGCAGAGATAATGCGCTTATCTATAGCCTTATCTAAAGAGGAACTCAAAAAAATTGTAGCGGACTTAATTCAAAAAAATAATATTCCTTTTTCAGGCATTCGATTAATAATAGCCGGTGGCGATGCACCTGATGGCTATACGATCACTAAGCCGCATCTAATTATTATTCAACAACCACTTGATGCTCCTCCTGCTCAAATGGCTACTAAAGGCATTCAACTAGTAAGTCATTTTTATCAAAGACAACTAGCTGAAGTAAAAACCACTGACTACTTAATGGCCATTCATTTACAACCTTGGATGAAGAGCCAAGGAGGAGATGATATTTTATATTATAATAATGATACAGTAAGTGAGTGTCCTAGGTCCAATATTTTTATGGTCAGTCAGGACAACACCATTGTCACTCCTGCTCGTAATATGTTAAAAGGTATTACTAGAAAAAATATAATTGCAGTAGCTGAGGCCCATCATTTAAAACTAGAACAACGAGATATTAGTCTATCGGAAATGAAAAAAGCCAAGGAGGTTTTTATCACTAGCTCTACCAAAAGAATTATCCCAGTTTCCCGTCTTGATGAGCAAAAATTTAACCTAGAGGGCTCAAATTCCTTAAGTGCTCAAATTTTTGACCATTTATTAGCCTTAGAAAACTAAAAATTCGACCTAATTTCTTGAGATTTTACAGATTTTGCCCATTTTGTATAAAAGCCCTTGTTTTATAGCTTAACAAATTGATAATCTGATCGTTATATTACAATTAGTAATTATACTAATTTTTCCATTTTTTAATTAATCTATTGATTTACAATAACTTATATAGTATATATAAATTCTAAGACTTTACCCTTTTTTGAATAACGGAAAAACCTTGATTTTCGTTAATGTAATGTTAATGACAACTGTTCGTAATTCGCAAGTTTTAGTTTAATTTTGTGTCCATAAATAATATCATAAAAATGAAAAATGTTTTAAAACAAGCTTTATCTCTAATGTTGGTAATTTTAATATCTATTATTAAAGTAAACGCACAAGAGACAACAGCTGAAATTCAAGGTACGGTTACAAATGGTGCAGCTGGATT
>CAITGN010000093.1:0-2735 GCA_903891965.1 uncultured Bacteroidota bacterium | reverse complement strand
AGTTATGTACATAATTTAAATATGCGTTTCTTCTCTTCTAAAATTATATCAGGACGTAATTTCTTTGCTAACTTAAATGCGGCTGCGACTAATAACTCTATCGTGAATTATGATAGTATTTTACCAAGTAGAGTTACTTTATCAAGACCTGTGAACGTGAATGGCGCTTATCGTGTGAATGGTAGCGTGAACTATGGTTTTGGATTAAAGAAAATATATTCTAGAATGAACTTTGGAATAAATGGAGGCGTGAGTAATAATATATCTTATGCGAACGCTTTATTAAATACCATTGTCACTAAATCATTTGGGCCTTCTGTATCCTATAACTTTCAATTAGATGAAGTGATTGATATTGATTTTTCTACTAGATATTCTTATAGTAAAACCAATAATGCCATTAACGCAGGTTTGAATACTAACTATTTAACGAAGGTATTTAGCGCTGAGATGAATAATTACCTGCCTAAAAACTTCTTACTCAATCAAAGCTTTACTTATACCATTAACTCTGGAAGAGCTGCTGGCTATAATACTTCTATACCTATTTGGAATGCAAGCTTCTCTAAGTTTTTTATGAAAAATAAAAAGGCAGAATTAAGGGTGAGTGCCTTTGACTTATTGAATAAAAACGCCGGTATTAGCCGAAATGTATCGCAAAATCAAATTGTGGACCAACAATACAATGTGATTAATCAGTACTTCTTAGTAAGCTTTATATATAGCTTGCAAAAATCTGGTTTAGGCGGTGGTGGTCCAAGAAATGTGATGATTCGTATGAATTAATTATCTTTAGTAAATCTTTATTAAAATACAAATTTTAAAATAAACAATATGCGTAAAATATTCTTAGCACTTACAATGATGCTAGTAGCCTTTACCAGTTCTTTTGCACAAGTAAAAGAAGGTAAGTTAATTTTCGAAAGAAAAATTAATATGTATAGAATGATTACCGACCCGGAAATGAGAGCTCGTATTCCTGAGTTTAGAACTGAAAAATTTGAGCTTTTATTTAATGAGCAAGCGAGTATGTTTAAAACCATACCTGAAGAAGAAGCGCCAGACCCATTTGCTAATAGCGGCGGAGGCGGCGGAGAAAGAGGCGGCATGCGTTTTAATTTTAGAATGCCAGAAACGGCAACCTATACCGATATTCCTAATCAAATGCAATATGAGTCTCGTTCTTTATTTGAGAAAGAATTTTTAATTGTAGATTCTTTAAAGCCTAATAATTGGAAATTATCGGATGAAACTAAAACCATTGCAAAGTTTGTTTGTAAAAAAGCAACTACTATGATTGCCCCACAGCAAATGAATATGCGTTTTGGTGGTGGAAGAAATAGAAACAACCAAGATACTGCAGCACCTGTAAAACCTAAAGAAATTGAATTAGTGGTTTGGTATACAGAGTCTATTCCTGTATCGGTTGGGCCTGATGCTTATGCGGGACTACCAGGCGCTATTCTAGAAGTAGATAGTGATAATGGGGGTAATGTGATTACTGCCACTGAGTTTACAGCTAAGTATGCTGCTAAAGAATTAAAGCAACCTACTAAAGGAGATAAAATGAATCGTGCGCAATTTGCAGAGAGTATGAAAAAAATTATGGAAGACATGCAAAGAGGCGGTGGCATGGGAGGTATGAGAATTAGAATTAATCAATAATATACCATCGCCATCCAATGGTAATGGATCTTGGCTCTCCTAAATAATAAGAATAAGCACTGCTTCCTTTTACACTAAAGTTTTTGGTAGCCATGGTAGAATAGTAAGTATTGGTAAGGTTTAAAACATTCAACCATAGTTCCGATTTCTTTAATTGAAGTCCGAACCTGGCATTCAATAAGTCAAAGCCAGAATACTTGGTGGCATTGGTTTCATCCATATAATAACTTGATTGACGTATCCATTCTAGTGCACCGCGTATAATTCTAGTTGGCTTCCAAGTAATACCTAGGTTATTTAAAACATGCGGGGCCGCATTCATTTCTTTACCACTTACATCCACGCCTTTAATAATAGTATTTAAATATTGATGACGGGTATTGGATCCATTCAAACTTATTTCCATAGTGGGTGCTAATTGATAGCGTACTTGATATTCAATACCCATATGGCTTGTAGCGCCTGAATTTTGATTTAAGTTCACGCCATCCGTTTGTCTCACTGAAATAATTTCGTTATTCCCTTGCAAAGAATACACGGAAACTTCTGCGCTTATTTTTTTATGTTGGTACCAAGCGCCTATTTCCCTATTGGAAAAATCTTGTGGTAATAAATAGGGCACCCTAATGGCATTGTATATCTCGGTAATTTGAGGAGGTACAAAGCCCTTGCTAAAATTAATATAGCTACCCCAATTTCTGTGATTATAAGTAAGACCTATTTTAGGTGTGAATTGTGTAAAATTATTTTTTGCAGATGGGGTTCCAAGAGGAAGTAGATTGTTAAAAAGATATTCAAAATTATCATAGCGCATGGTCATATTCAAACGAATGGCTTTATTCAAATTGGCGATATAATTAAAGTAAATAGCTTTATTGCTAATGGTCGTATTATAATTTGTAATAAGTGAATCCCTGCTGGGGTAAGCATATTTTGTGTACTTACCAATGGTAGTGTCTTTTATAATATCTATGTAGTGGGCTATTAAATTTTGATGGGTAATATCCCAATAACCACCTACCATTATTTTGCTACTTAGCACTGGAAGGCTCCATACATGTTGAAGGTCT
>CAITGN010000092.1:0-2864 GCA_903891965.1 uncultured Bacteroidota bacterium | reverse complement strand
TGGCGTTGCTCATAGCTTCAATAATTACTCCATCTTGTTTAATCAGCGGTTGTTTTGACATACTTATTTTGGGGTTGCAAAGATATGGAAATGAATGGAATTATGAAAAATTCACCCCGAAATATTGCGAAATGTGCAAAATAAAAGGAGAACCCAGGGTTCTCCTTAAAAATATGTTGATAATCAAGTAGTTAGATAATTATAGCCCAGGAAACCATGGTCGGCCAATGCCAGCCCTAAAAGGCCAAGGTATCGCAGACAAAATTAAGAGCAAGGCAATGAGGTAGAAAGTAGCCGTTGTGCTTGCCTTAGCCCCCTTTTTTAAGCGAATATGGCCAATGGTGATTAAGACAATGGCTAAAATCATGGAGGTTATATGCTCCACCGCCCAAAAACGAGCAGCTCCGTCCTTCATAACCTCTTTCATTCCTCCTGCAGCTTCACTGATTAGCTTTAATCCAACCGCTCCAAAGAAATACTGATACAAACCCAAAACCAAGGTAGAATGAGCGCTTATGAGCAAAATTTTGCTAGTTTTTAGTGCATTTTGTCCAGAAATAAGCTTGACAATGGATAAAAGAAGGGTAATTAAGACCACCCATCTTAGTAAATTATGTAAATGCAGTAGTCCAGTATTCATATTATAATTTTTAATATAGATGAGCAATTGAAGATTCAATAAGCTAATATATAAAAATTTAAGCGAACTAGTCTACCCAATCTGCAACAAATAAATTGGTGTCTCTAGTTCCTCCATTGTTTCTATTGGAAGAAAATAGAATTCTTTTGCCATCTGGGCTAAACATAGGGAAGGCATCAAAGCCTTTGTCGCGACTAATTTTTTCCAAATGATTTCCTTCTAAGTCTATTAAATACATATTGAAAGGGAAGCCGCGTTTGTATTCGTGGTTGCTACAAAAAATAATATGTTTTCCATCGGGTGTAAAATTAGGTGCCCAATTGGCTTGTCCTAAATGGGTAATTTGTTTGGCATCTGTTCCATCGGCATTCGCAATCCATACTTCCATTTGAGTAGGTGCTACTAATCCTTCTTTTAATAAAGATTTATACTCTTCTACTTCAGCATCAGTTGAAGGACGGCTTGCTCTCCAAACAATTTTTTTACCATCTGGACTAAACCAAGCACCTCCATCATATCCTAATGTATTGGTTACTCTAATTTCTTTTTTAGTTTTTAAATCCATTACATATAAGTCTAAGTCACCATCTTTCACACTACAGTAAATCATTTTTTTACCATCATAAGATAAAGTGCCTTCTGCATCATAGCCTGCGCTATGTGTAATTTGTTGTTCATTTTTCCCGTTCGTGTCTGCAACGAAAATATCATAGCTAGCATATAAAGGCCAGATATATCTATTACCATATTTCGCACGGTCTACTGCAGGTGGGCAATCCTCTCCCCCATTTTTTGTAGAAGAGTAAATTATATGCGCACCATCTTTGGTGAAATAAGAACAAGTAGTTCTTCCCTTTCCACCACTAATTAATTTATAAGTAAAACTTTCTGTTTTGGTAGTAGGAACTAAGCCCATAAAAATTTGATCACATAAAATACCTTCTTTAGGATTCGTTCTTTGAAAACTTACACGCTTGCTATCAAAACTCCAATAAGCTTCGGCATTGTCTCCGCCATTAGTTAATTGAATAATGTTTTTAAAATGCGATTCACCCGCAAATAAAACCGAATCCTGGGCTTGAAGACTTAGGCCTAAACTAGCCAATAAAAATAAAATGCAAATTTGTTTCATAGATTAATTTATAGGCAGCAAAAGTAAATAGTAAAAAAGCAAAAAAGCTAATCAAAATCAGTAAAGCCTGTTTTTTCTGTCATATTTCTGTCATATTTGATGGACATAATTATGGCGAAATCATTTAAAAAATACACCTTTGTACAAATAAGTCTATGGCCATTATCGCACCCTCCCTACTAGCAGCTAATTTCTTAGAATTAGGCAATGCCTGCACTATGCTTAATAAAAGCGAGGCCGAGTGGTTTCATTTAGATGTAATGGATGGAAGCTTTGTTCCCAATATAAGTTTTGGTCTTCCCATTATTGAACAAATTAGAAAGGCCACGACCAAGGTTTGCGATGTTCACTTAATGATTGTCTCTCCAGAAAAATATATCACCGCCTTTAAAAAAGCAGGGGCCGATATTCTAACCGTGCACTTCGAAGCCTGTCCTGAACTAGCTACTACCCTTGCTCAAATTAAAGCAGAAGGTATGAAGGCAGGTGTGGCCATTAACCCCAATACCGATGCAGCAGTGCTCGCTCCTTTTATAAAAGAGATAGACCTTGTATGTGTGATGAGTGTTTACCCTGGATTTGGTGGACAGAAATTTATTGAAACTACTTATGAAAAAGTAGTAGCCTTGAAAGATATGATTACCCAAGCGGGTGCTACTACCCTTATTGAAATAGATGGCGGCGTGGATGCTAACAATGCTGCTGCACTTACCAAGGCAGGTGCCGATGTACTGGTTGCAGGCACTACTGTATTTAAAGCCACCGACCCTATCGCCATGATTTCAACTTTGAAGCAGTCTTAGAATTATTACTTATTGTTTAGCTTATTGCTAGTTATTGCGTGCTTAAGATTAACCTTATTTTATCGTTTGATTAAGCCCATGTTATCATTTATAGTAATGCACATATGTGCGTATTTATTCCTTGTATACTATTTTAAGTTCATCTAAATTTATGTTAGGCTGATGAAATAAAATACTAACCCTTTAAATGTAACTACATTGACAGAAACAATCATCAATTTAGAAACCGTTAACCCCATTGAATTCTTTGGCGTTAACAACTCCAAGTTCGACATCTTAAAAAAGAAAT
>CAITGN010000091.1:0-4128 GCA_903891965.1 uncultured Bacteroidota bacterium | reverse complement strand
TTAACAGTAATCGTTACTGTCTTTCAAGCGGGCGCTTATGTTGCTTATTTAAATAGTCCAGGATATGCAGATGCACTTATTCCTGCCTTCAAACCCTATTTCTGGTTATCAACTGTTATTACTTTAACTTCCGGTACATTATTTGTAATGTGGTTAGGTGAAAAAATACAAGATAAAGGTTTAGGTAATGGTACATCTATCATTATCATGGTGGGTATCCTAGGTCGTTTACCACAATCACTTATATTAGAATTTAGTTCTAAGAGTCAAAAAGGCGGTGGTGGTTTATTAATATTTTTAATTGAGATTGCTATTTTAGTAACTGTTATTATGGGTTTAATTTTACTGGTACAAGGTGTACGTAAAATACCTGTTACTTATGCAAAGCAAATCATTGGTGGTTCTCAAGTGGGTGGTGCACGTCAATTTTTACCTGTTAAAGTAAATAGTGCTGGTGTAATGCCTATCATTTTTGCGCAAGCAATCATGTTCTTACCAACTTTAGTTTCATTCACGAATATCGATTCTGCGCAGGGAATTGTTAGGATTTTTAACGACCATAGTAATGTTTGGTACATGTTAATTTATTCTATTATGGTTATTGGATTCACCTTCTTATATACTGCGTTAATCTTTAATCCAAAACAAATTTCTGAAGACCTTAAACGTAATAATGGTTTTGTGCCAGGTGTTAAACCAGGTCAACCTACTACCGATTATATTGGAGCCGTAATGGATAAAATTACTTTACCAGGTGCCATCTTATTAGCACTAGTTGGTATTTTACCTGGCTTTGCACAAAAATTAGGGGTGACGCAAGGTTTCAGTACTTTCTTCGGAGGAACATCCTTATTAATTATGGTAGGTGTTGTTTTAGATACATTACAACAAATAGAAACACATTTATTAATGCGTCAATACGATGGATTAATGAACACAGGACGTATTCAAGGAAGACAGCCTATTACGAACTCACCTATATAGTTTAAAAGGTAATAGTTAAAGTATTTATATTAGCGAACCTGTCTTTTAAACGACAGGTTTGTTTATTTATAAGATAAAAGGAATTATGGTTTATACAAAAACAGAGGAGCAAGTTAATTTAATGAAGGAGGCTGCCTTATTGGTAAGCAAGACCTTGTCGCAAGTGGCCACTCAATTAAAACCGGGTATGACTACTTTAGACATAGATCAGTTCTGTATGCAGTATGTAAAAGACCATAAGGCTACATTATCATTTTATAATTACCATGGCTATCCGCATAATATATGTGCTTCGGTGAATGATGTAGTGGTACATGGATTTCCCAATAAAACACCTTTAAAAGAAGGAGACATTGTTTCCATAGATTTAGGAGTGGTATTAAATGGTTGGCATGGAGACCACGCCTATACTTTTATTATTGGAGAAGTGGCTCCTGAATTATTAGAATTAGTAAAAGTAACTAAAGAGTCTTTATACAAAGGCATTGAAAAAGCCATTGTCAATAATAGAGTAGGAGATATTGGTTTTGCTATTCAAGAACATACTGAAAAGTTACATGGTTATGGAGTGGTGAGAGAACTAGTAGGACATGGACTTGGCAAGAGTTTACACGAAGACCCTCAAGTGCCTAATTATGGTAAAAGAGGAACTGGACTTAAAATGAAAGAGAACTTGGTGCTCGCTATAGAACCCATGATTAATTTAGGAACGCATAAAGTATTTACAGAAGAAGATGGCTGGACAGTTAAAACACAGGATGGTAAAGTCTCTGTACATTTTGAACATGATGTTTGCGTGAAGAATAAAGAAGCGCTTATTTTATCTGACTTCTCCATTATTGAAGCCGCGGAAAAAGCAAATAGTAATTTAAATACATCTTATTATTAAGTTTTTATAAAAAGCGAATGAACTTATTTAGTTTTTAATTTGGGTAGATAATTCTATTTAAAAATTTGGAATGAAAAAGAAAAAAATAGTTGTCATAGGGGGAGGTGCAGCTGGATTTTTTTCTGCTATTCAAATTGCGGAGCTACATCCCGATTGGGAAATTTCTATTCTAGAAAAGACTACTAAAATTTTATCTAAAGTTAAAGTAAGTGGAGGCGGCCGATGCAATGTAACCCATGCCTGCCCTGATGTAGAACTGCTTTTGAAAAAATATCCTAGAGGGGCTCGCTTTTTAAAAAAAGCCTTCTATCAATTCGCTACTAAAAATACCATTGCCTGGTTTGCCAAAAATGGAGTGAGCTTGCATACTGAAAAAGATGGTAGAATGTTTCCCACCACTAATAATTCCGAGACCATTATAGAATGCCTACTGAATAAAGTAAAAGAATATAAAATTCAAGTTTTATTAAATCATGAAGTAGTAGATATAGTGAAAGGGGATGCTGGCTTTGCCATTACGCTTGCGAATAACACAACAATACATGCCGATGCAATTTGTATGGCAACAGGAGGTATGTTAAAAGCAAGTAGTTTTGAATGGCTTATTCGTTTAGGGCATAGTATTGTAGAGCCCGTTCCTTCTTTATTTACTTTTAATACCAGCGATAAAACAATTACAAGTTTAATGGGCGTGGCCGTCGACAATGCAAGTATTCAATGGGCGGGTAATAAACATATTGAAAAAGGTCCTTTATTAATAACCCATTGGGGTATGAGTGGTCCTGCTGCTATTAAATTATCGGCATGGTGTGCAAGAGAAATGGCGTCGGTTAATTACGAAGGACAAATTATTATAAACTGGGTTCCTACTTATACCGAACAAAGTTTAAAAATGGAATGGATCAATTTCAGATTAGATTTTGGAAAAAGAGAAATGGGTTCAAAAAATCCTTTTAATTTACCCAATAGGTTATGGCATTATTTTTTACAAGCTGCAGGAATAAATACATCTCTTAAATGGGCCGATTTAAAATCGACACAGCAACAAATATTAATTCAACAATTAGTGCGAACCACCTTACCCATAAAAGGTAAAACTACTTTTAAAGAAGAGTTTGTTACATGCGGGGGAGTAGAATTAACTGAAATAGAGGCTAGTACCATGGAAAGTAAACTAGTTCCAGGGCTTCATTTTGCCGGAGAAATGATGGATGTAGATGGCATTACCGGTGGTTTTAATTTCCAACATGCTTGGACTTCAGGCTGGATTGCAGCCCAACATATGGGTCAGATGCACTAAGCCATTTTACCTATTGTATAGTTTCCCGTTCTTTTTTCATTTATCTAGATCAATGCTATTGAATATCAATAGCTTAGAAGAATTAAAATCTGCATTTTTTAGCCCATTTTAGGGCTATTTTATTGGTTTTTTCCTACCTTTGCCGTCCGGTTCAAAAACACCGGATTTTATATGAGATTATTTATTAAAAACCTAAACGCAGACGCACAGGAATTCGACGGCGCTACAGCTGTTGAAGCAACTGCGACACCAAAAGCACCTGAACAAATTATTACAGCGCATGACGATTTTGATTGGAGCGTTGACAAACGTAACGTTAGTCATTATGCAGAAGCTGAAAGAGTAAAGTATGATAAAGTGTATGATGGCACTTTCGTACAAATTTCTGATGGAGAAATCATGAATGGATTAGTAGTTGCTTTAACTAAAACAGATGTTGTAGTAAACATTGGTTTTAAAAGTGATGGCCTAGTTTCATTAAATGAATTCCGTGACACCAATGGTGTGAAGACAGGTGATACAGTTGAGGTAATGGTAGTAGAAAAAGAAGACCGTGATGGTAATCTTCACTTAAGCCGTAAGTCAGCTCGTATTTTCCGTGCTTGGGAAAGAATTATGGAAGTACACAAAACTGGTGAGGTTGTTACTGGTTTAGTTACAAGCAAAACAATAGGTGGATTAATCGTTGATGTATTTGGTATGGAAACTTTCTTACCAGGTAGCCAAATCGACGTTAAACCAGTTACAGATTACGATCAGTTTGTAGGTAAAACAATGGAATTCAAAGTGGTTAAAATTAATGAGACCATTAAGAATGCAGTTGTATCTCATAAAGCCCTTATTGAAAGTGATATCGAAGCACAACGTGCAGAGATCATGAGTAAATTAGAGAAAGGCCAGGTGTTAGAAGGTGTTGTTAAAAACATCACTGACTTTGGTGCATTCATGGACTTAG
>CAITGN010000090.1:0-2481 GCA_903891965.1 uncultured Bacteroidota bacterium | reverse complement strand
TGAAATTAAAAAAGTAGAATCGCAAGGCATCACTTCAGTAGATGCCGTTGAAATGGATGCAGAAGACCCTTTATTTATTTTATATACTTCTGGTTCAACGGGTAAACCTAAGGGCGTAGTGCATAGTGTTGCTGGCTATATGGTCTACACCAATTATACTTTTGTGAATGTTTTTCAATACCAACCCAATGATTTATTTTTCTGCACTGCCGATATTGGTTGGATTACAGGACATAGTTATATAGTGTATGCACCTTTAAGTGCAGGCGGCACTTCTTTAATGTTTGAGGGCATTCCTACTTTCCCCGATGCAGGAAGATTCTGGGATATCATTGATAAATTCAAAGTCAATATTTTATATACTGCTCCTACTGCTATTAGATCATTGATGGGTTTTGGACTAGGACCTGTGCAAGGACATGATTTAAGTAGTTTAAAAGTTTTAGGCACCGTAGGTGAACCCATTAATGAAGAAGCATGGCATTGGTATGATGAAAATATTGGAAAGAAAAAATGTCCTATTGTAGATACCTGGTGGCAAACAGAAACAGGAGGCATTATGATTTCTAATATGGCAGGTATTACTGAAGGTAAACCAGGATGGGCCACTTATCCAATGCCAGGTGTGAAAACTATTTTAGTGGATGATAAAGGAGATGAAATAAACACCATGGAAGATGGTTTGTACCGTGGTAATTTATGCATCACACAACCTTGGCCTGCCACTATTCGAACAACTTATGGCGACCACGAAAGATGCAGAACCAATTATTTCGCCACTTATCCTAATTTATATTTTACAGGAGATGGTGCTTTAAAAAATGAATTGGGACAGATTAGAATTACAGGTAGAGTAGATGATGTCTTAAATGTAAGTGGTCATAGAATTGGTACAGCCGAAGTAGAGAACGCAATTAATATGCATGCGGGTGTGGTGGAAAGTGCGGTGGTAGGCTACCCTCACGATGTAAAAGGACAAGGTATTTATGCTTATGTAATTTATACTGGTTCACATGGTCAAGACACCCATGGCACAGCCGATATTATTAGAAAAGATATTTTACAAACTGTCACCAGAATTATTGGCCCTATTGCCAAGCCTGATAAAATACAATTTGTATCAGGACTTCCTAAAACGCGTTCTGGAAAAATTATGCGTCGTATACTGCGCAAGGTTGCAGAAGGTGAATTGAAAAGTTTAGGAGATACTTCAACACTTCTTGATCCTGCAGTGGTTGATGAAATTGTAAAGGGCGTACTTTAAAAAGTAATTTACATACTCTTTAATAGATATGCATGAATCATCTTTTGCTTCGTGCTCGTCTTGTTCGCTAAAATTTATAAATACGAATTAAAAGTCTGAACTCGCACTTTGTGCTCAAACATGCAGACTTTTTTAACTTTCGTATTTATAAATTTCTTTACGCTAAGACTCGAAACTCAGCAAAAGATGACTCATTGCTATCTATATAAATTCGCCAGTAGATTATTTTTCAAATGCTTTAAATAAGCGATTAGTCAAAGAAATAAAGTAAAATATATAAATACAATCCTGAGTGTACTTTCGAGCAGAGCGAGAGGGAACGAAGGATTGCTATTTTATATTTACTTTATTAATGAGTCATAAGATTCTTCAACTGCTTCGAAATTAAAAACAGAATGATTGAAGCAATCCCTGCCATAAGAACGAAGAACATAAAAAACTCATGCAAGTTGGCAATTTGATAGCCCGCAAAAGAAGTTACTTTTCCATTTTCAGGATACAGGGCACTAAATACACCCGCTAATTTATTGGCAAAGGCATTGGCTGTAAACCATACTGCCATTAACAAAGAGGCGAATTTAATAGGTGCAAGTTTATTGAAAATAGCAAGGCCTATGGGTGATAAACAAAGTTCTCCGAATGTATGCATCATATACATACCTATTAACCAAATCATACTTACTTTAATACCTGCACCTACTCCGTTCACGCCAGTGGCTATCCATAAATAACCTAGGGCCAATAACATTAAACCCATGGCCATTTTAAAAGGAGAAGAAGGTTCTCTCTTTCCTAATTTTATCCATACCCATGCCACTAAGGGCGCAAGTGTTACAACAAATAAAGAATTAAGCGATTGGAAAAAACTTGCAGGCACTACAAAAAAGCCAAGGTCTCTCTGTGTATTCTCTGAAGCGAAATAAGTGAGTGAGGCACCCGCTTGTTCAAAAGCGCTCCAAAAAAATATGACGAAAAATGAAACTGTAAATAATACAGCCACTTTTTTCTTCTGAATAATATCCAATGACTTATCAGAAAAAATAATAAAGGCGATTAAAATAATACAAGCTAGTAATAACCAAAATAAATAACTCACTACTTTAATATCAATGTATACCAAGGCAATAGTGAGTAAAGAAATTAAAAATAAAAAGCCCACCATGGCTGGAATTTTTTGAAACCAAGCGGGAGCATCTTTAGGCGCTTCTCCAATGGAC
>CAITGN010000089.1:0-4824 GCA_903891965.1 uncultured Bacteroidota bacterium | reverse complement strand
TATTTTGATATTCCTGTCAACGAATCAGGGGACGACCTACCCTTTTAGTTGAATTCCCCTATTGGGGTATTACTATATTAATGAAAGCATTTTTTTAGGATAAACACCTAACCCATGCAAACGATTATACAAATACGACTTAAGCCCTCCGAAGCGGCTGAAAATTCCAGCCTTTTAAAGGCCATTGGTCAAATTACAGGCCAAGCCCTTGAAATCATCAAAGGCTACCATATCCTTAAAAAATCGATTGATGCCCGAAGCCGACAACAAATTTGGGTCAACCTAAGCATCGTCGTTTTTATCAATGAGCCGCCAAGCCATCGTTTTGCCCAAGCCCTTCATTTTCCCATTCTTCCAAGCTCCGCAAAAGAAGTCATTATTATAGGTGCCGGACCTGCCGGTTTATTTGCCGCCCTTGAATGTATTCAACTAGGCTTAAGACCTATTATAATAGAGAGAGGTAAAGATGTTCGAGCCCGAAGACGAGATTTGGCTAGTTTAAATAAAGAAGGCATTGTTAACCCAGAAAGTAATTATTGTTTTGGTGAAGGAGGCGCAGGTACCTATAGCGATGGAAAATTATACACAAGAAGTAATAAGCGTGGCAACATCGATAAAATATTAAGGCTCTTTTACCAGTTTGGCGCCGATGAAAATATTTTATACGAAGCGCATCCGCATATTGGTACGAATAAACTACCCCATATTATTACTGCCATGCGTGAGCAAATAGAAGCAAGTGGCGGTAAAGTTTTGTTTGAAAAAAAATTAGTGGACTTTGTTATTGAAAATGATAAAATTCAAGAAATTATCACAGCCGATGGGGATCGAATGAAAGCGGCTGCGTATATTTTAGCTACCGGCCATTCTGCACGAGATATATTTACTTTATTATTTGAAAAAAATATTAGCATTGAAGCCAAGCCTTTTGCTTTAGGCGTAAGAGTAGAACATCCTCAAGCTATTATTGATTCTATTCAATACCATTGTTTAACGCGGGACCCTAGCCTGCCTCCAGCCTCTTATAGTTTGGTGGAACAAGTAAGTGAAAGAGGGGTATTTAGTTTTTGTATGTGTCCAGGTGGTATTATTGCACCCGCTGCCACTGCCACTGGAGAAATTGTGGTGAATGGATGGAGCCCTAGTAAAAGAGATAACCCTTATGCCAATAGTGGTATGGTAGTGCAGGTAGATGTTCCTGCTGCTGCCAATTTTTTAAAGAAAAATAAAACCGAATTACCCGAGCATCATCCCTTATTATTATTAGCCTTTCAAAAAGAAGTGGAACAAGCCGCTTTTAAATTAGGAGGCGGATTACAAGTAGCACCTGCTGCAAGACTAATTGATTTTTGTTCTAATAAAATATCGGCAGATTTACCTGATGCCAGTTATTTACCAGGTTTACAGTCGGCGCCATTGAATGAAGTACTTCCTCCATTTGTGCACCGTACTTTACAAGAAGGTTTTAAAGCCTTTGGAAAAAAGATGAAAGGTTATTATACCAACGATGCTATTGTGGTGGCTACTGAAAGCAGAACTTCTTCACCCGTGCGTATTCCAAGAGATGCAGATGCTTTGCATCATCCACAAATTAAAAACCTTTATCCTTGTGCGGAAGGCGCAGGCTATGCAGGTGGTATTGTAAGTGCTGCGATGGATGGACAAAAGCTAGCACAACAAATAGCTTCTATATTATAAGTATAGAATTATAATATGGTATTATAATTATACTTGAGTTTCAATTAATGCAATACTAATTCTCTGGCTTTTCTTTCTTACTTAATAATAATTCATCTTGAATTAAATGATTCATTTTAAATGATTTTAATTCAGCTGAAAGATTAGGAGAAATTTCACGCGTTGCAATTATAGGTTTGCCTGCATTCACCCAAGCGGTGTACCAAAAATCGGCAATCATATTCGCAGAAGCAATTAATTGCATGTTCACCGTAGGCCCAAGTCCATTCGCATAGGCTTCTGCAAATTCTTTGGTATATACTTTTGTTTCACGTCCATAACGCATTTGCGTTTTATATTTAGTTTCAGGTTTAAACTGAATAGAAACTTCTTTTTCTATGGCTAACATTTCAGGCACTAATGCGGCTGCCTTTCTTATATCTATCCAAATAGCCTCGCTAGGGTTCTTAATATAAGTAGCCTTGTGTGCATTGTATAATTGGTATTGGTCTATTCTTAATTCAGGCACGAAGGACTCCCATAAACTATGCAAACCTTTTTGTCCAGAAAGTTGACCATCATAATTAATAGAAGTGTGTAAAGGCACATGGGCATCTCCTATATAATGTCCTAAATCGGCAGCATAAAATAAAATGCTGTCTTTGTTTTTAGAACGAAAAGCATTGGTTAATTTTTCTAATTGATTTACGATTACATAAGGCACATAACCATATTTAAGCAAGGTATCTTCATTGTATTTTTTTACCGCAGATGCCCAATCAACTGGCATCATATTGGCAGCATTCGGACCATAGGCTTCTAAGTCAATAAAATGTTTAGTCGCTTCTGTTTTATCTGTGTTTCTTCTTATGTCTGGTCTTGTAGCATTAGAAACTAAATTATTCATTTCTTTATGCATGAAAGATTGCAAGGGTTCTGGCAAACTATAAATAGCAATTTGATGAATAGTGCGGTGCACTAAAAAGCCCCAGCTAGAAAGGCCTACCACCAAAATAAATGCAAGAGAAATATACAGCGTTTTCTTATTAAACATATATGCTAAGTTTACTGCGAAGATAGACAACTCTTTTTCCAATCCTACTAATTATATACACTAAATCTAGGTTAAATTTCCACTCTTACTAATTTAAAAAGAAGATATGTGAATTTGGATATATATTTGAACTATAAATTTCTTACTATGGATGCCCTTTTAAGTTTACAAAATCTGAAAAAATATTATGCTACTCAAAAAGCAGTAGACGATATTAGTTTCGACATTGAGAGAGGAAGTATTTTTGGACTGCTTGGCCCAAATGGTGCAGGTAAAACTACATTACTGCGTATGATAACGGGTATATTTTATCCGGACAGTGGTAATATATTATTAGACGGCGCTGAATTTAATCCCATGGTGGATATTGAAAAAATTGGATACATGCCAGAAGAAAGAGGCATGTATAAGAAAATGAAAATTGGAGAACAAGCATTGTACCTAGCGCAGTTAAAAGGAATGTCTAAGGCGGAGGCTACTGAAAAAATAAAATACTGGTTTAAGAAATTTGAGATGGAGAGCTGGTGGAATAAAAAGGTGGAGGATTTAAGTAAAGGAATGAGTCAGAAATTACAATTTGTCATTACCGTTTTACATGAACCTAAATTAATTATTTTAGACGAGCCTTTTAGTGGCCTTGACCCTTTAAATGCCAATTTAATTAAGGATGAAATTTATGCACTTGCTAAAAAAGGCTCTACCATTATATTTAGTACCCACCGTATGGAACAAGTGGAAGAAATTTGCGACCATATTGTACTAGTGAACCTAGGTAAGAAAATATTAGATGGCTCTGTGGCGGGTATTAAGCAACAGTTTAAAGAAAATAATTTCTCTATTGAAATTAAAGCAGGGTCTAGTTTAACAAGCAATAGCATTTTCACTATTATAAACGAGACTGGCTCTAAATACTTAATTAAAATTAATGAAGGCCATTCTGTAAACAATGTACTTCAATATATTATTGAGCAAAAAATTGAACTAATTGGTTTTAATGAAGTACTTCCTTCTTTAAATGAAATATTTATCAAATTAGTAGAAGGAACGCATGCAGGTGCGCGTGCCTTTCAAAATATTTAAAAAAAATTATTATGAATAAGACTTGGTTAATCATACAAAGAGAATACAGCAGCAGGGTAAAAAATAAACGTTTTTTAATCCTTACTTTTTTAACGCCCTTATTAATTGTGGGCTTAATTGCCGCTTCCGCCTACTTCTCTATTACAGGGGTGGAGTTTAGAAAGATTGCGGTGATAGATCCTAATGGGTTTATTAAAACTTCTTTGAAAAATACCAATCAAATTAGTTTTAGTTTTCCTGAAAAAGTAGATACGACCAACTATGTAGAAAAAGGCTATACTGATATTTTAATTTTACCTCAATTTGAGAAAGGTAAAAAATCGGATTATGTATTAAGATCTAAAAAATCGATGGGCTTAATGTTACAAGAAAGTATTAGCAATAGAATTAATAGCGCCATTGAGGATCAAATGTTACAAGATGCCGGTATTCAACAAAATATATTGGATTCTATACACAAAGCCTCACAAGTAGCTGAATTAAAAGCCTATGAGGACAAAGGTAGTTCTAGCAAAGAAAGCAATGCAGGACTAGCCATGGGTATTGGCTATGCAAGTGGTTTATTGATCTACATGACTATGTTTATTTATGGCGCCATGGTAATGCGTGGTGTGATGGAAGAAAAAACCAACCGTATTGCAGAAGTTATTATTAGTAGTGTGAAGCCTTTTGAACTCATGATGGGTAAAATTATTGGTATTGGTGCGGTGGGCTTAACTCAGTTTTTATTATGGATTATTTTAATCATCAGTCTAACCAGTGCTGCTTCGGGCTTTTTACCTGCTGATATTCAAGATCAGGTGACCACCTTACAACAAAATAATGGGCAAATGGCAGGTGGAATGATGCAAGCCAGTGAATCTGCACAAAAAATTTATAGTTTACAACATACTATCTCTACTGCTAATTGGCCTTTAATCATTGCTTGTTTTATATTTTATTTTATAGGGGGTTATTTGTTTTATGCGGCTTTATTTGCAGCAGTGGGCAGTACTGTTAACGAAGATCCTCAG
>CAITGN010000088.1:0-2590 GCA_903891965.1 uncultured Bacteroidota bacterium | reverse complement strand
GGCACAATGCCTAGTCTATTACCATCGGTTTGTAAAACCACTGCTACATTTTCAGATTTTAAAAAAGCCAAGCGTTCTACTGCTGTTATAATTGTTGGATTTTTAATAACCCTTGCTGGGTTTGATTTAATAGGAACAATAGCTGCTTGCTCCAGTGCAATAAGTTCTTCATTATTATAACGGTGTACTCCATTAGTAAGTGTTTGTAAATCGATAACAGCAGGATTAGAAATTAAAACTGCTTTACCTTTTAATTTACCTCTATACAATTCAATATCTTCTTTGGTTTGAATATCTACCACCATTGCTTCAGCATTTATTTTACCTACTGTACCAGCTGTATAAGCAACAGGATAAGCATTGAGTGGCATATAGTCGGGTTCAATCATATGTGCCGATACATATTCATTATCCCAGGTAACGCCATAGTCCATATAGGCCTCGCTATTCACTTGGCTTAATCCCATTTTTTTCATTTCTTCTAAGGCCCATACTTGTGCTTTTTGCATATCACGAGACAAAGTAAGTCTTGCACCTAATACATCTACTATATATGATTCGTACTCCATTACTTTAGAATGCTGTAAACCTTCTTCGCGTATACGAGCCACCATGGACCAGTCCACTAAACCAGGAAAGGTTAAAGGAACGGAAAATGCAAAGGAAGATGTAATGACAAGTACAAAAGAAATGACACGAACAATCTTGTTTTTAAAAAATGTTTTCATTAGAGCTAAATTTATTTATAGAAATGTATTATTCTACTTTCAATATACTAAATATTCTCAGAACTATTATTTCTCCATGGTCATAATAGAAGAGAACAACTGAATTCCTTCAAAAAAGTTCTTCAATTTAATATTCTCATTCTCGGCATGCTGGTTATTGTCATGATTGGCAATGGGCACTGTCACAGGAGATGTTTTCAATACTTTCTCAAATACAAATAAAGGCAAACTACCTCCTAGTGTAGGAAGTAATACGGGTTGTTCATTACTAACTATTGAAATTGCTTTTGAAATTCTTCTTACATAAGGATTATCTAAAGAAGTTTTTTGTGCATTGTAACTTTTCTTATCCCTCACCACCATACAAATTTTAGCATTTAATTTTCTTTCTTCGTCGGTGGGTTCTTTGTCTGTTACAAAAAAGCCTTGGGCTATAATATGATCAATTACTTTTTGTTGTTGCTTTTCCCAATTATTTCCTACCACTAATCTCATATCCACAGAAGCTATGGCCTTAGTTGGAATTACATTAGCTGAATATTTGCCTACCCCTGCACTTTGTATACCATTAATATTTAAAGAAGGTAATTGTAAGGCGTCGTTCAAAGCTCCTTCTCTTTCTGTGGCATTAATACCTAATTCATCTTTTAACTGCGCTTCCACTGAAGGCACTTTTGCCAATGCTTGTTTTTCTGCATTGGTTAAAGGCGTTACATCATCGTAAAAACCTTTAATAGTTACTTCTCCCTTTTCATTTTTCATACTAGCTAGTAACCTTGCAAGGTCCATGGCAGGGTTCAATACCCAATTACCATAATGTCCTGAATGTAAAGGGCGCTTAGGGCCAAATACAGTTAGTTCTAAATGCGTATCTCCTCTCACACCCATAACTAATTGTTTTTTACCCGACTGATGCACTGGTCCATCACAGATTATCCAAAAATTAGCGGCTAACTTATTTTTATACAATTCTAAAAATGATTCTAAATTAGGAGAACCTGCTTCCTCTTCCCCTTCGAAGAAAAATTTAATATTAACAGTAGGTTTTATATTTAAGGCTTTTAATTGTGCATAGGCATTTATAATAGCCATCACCCCTGCTTTATCATCGGAGGCTCCTCTTGCATAAATTCTTGCATTCATATCATAATTACTGCCCTTTGTTAACCAAGGCAGTACTGTAGCCTCTTTTTCATACATACCGGAATATAAGCTTGGTTTGAAAGGATGCAAGCCTGGGAACCATTTAGTCGTATCAACTGGTTGGCCATCGTAGTGCGCATAAAAAATAATAGTTTCTGTTGCACCTGGCACTTTCACTTCTCCATACACTACAGGCGGCATTTGACTATTAGGAAGTGTTAGTAAACTTATATCCTCTATTCCCTTGGCCTTCATATAATTCATAATCCACTGCGCATTTTCTTGCAAACCTTTTGGATTAGAAGCAACATTAGGAATAGATAAAAAGGTTTTAAATTCATCGACTATACTAGTTTGCTTCTCTTGAATTGATTTTTTTACCAAGTCTTGAGCAGTTTGCGCCATTAAAGAAGTAGTAAAGAATGAAGTAGTAAAGAATATTGCAGTAAATACTAATTGAAAAAACTTTTTCATATACAAATACAATTTAAAAAGCCTCCCTAAAATTTAGGAAGGCTTTTTTATTTTTAAATTTATGCTAAATCGAAGCGGTCCAAGTTCATTACCTTATCCCATGCGGCAATAAAGTCATGAACGAATTTTGTTTTGGCATCATCACATGCATATACTTCTGCAAGTGCACGCAATTCAGAATTTGAACCAAATATTAAATCAACTCTTGTGCCTGTCCATTTTACTTTTCCAGTAGCTCTATCGCT
>CAITGN010000087.1:0-1920 GCA_903891965.1 uncultured Bacteroidota bacterium | reverse complement strand
AGCTTATATAAAAAAAATTATAGAATATTTTTTTAAGCTTGGGGCAGCCTTTATTTTAGGATTTAAATATCTACTGCAATGTCAGCCTGCTAAAACATGGCCAGTCATTCAATTTAGAATTGACGCTTTGAAAGGTTTATTGGACTGAGTTAACTAGCTTAGCATTATTTACTAGCAGTTTTTAATATTAGAACTAATTTTTAATAGCGTAAATCATACCGCTATTCTCAGATACATGATGCTCATGCCTTAATGTGAATTCATTGTCCAATAAAACTTTTTCAATTGTCATATAGCCTTTTTCATGCCATTCAATAATGGCAAGTTCTACATTATTTAAATAAGTAGTTTCTTTTAGCATATCGAAAATTACATATTCTTCTCCTTCACAATCCAGCTTGAGTAGTATTTTAGCATTGGGGTTTTCGGCTAGTACTAATTCAAATACCTCTTTTATAGATACTAATTGAACTTCAATCACCTGGCCTATTTTTTTCCCATAGTCATTTTTCTGTTCAATGGTAGAGGCCGACAACAAACCGCTTTCAAATAAAGTAATTGACCTTTTTTCATTAACATTACTCACACCCTCATTAATTAATTTTAATTTACTAACCATTGTTGGATTGGCTGCTACATTTAAACATGCTTCTGCAAAGGTTGCGGGGAAGGGCTCATAGCCATATACCTTTTTGACATAGGGTTGTATAGCAAAATACAAAGAGGCCACTCCTACATTCATTCCAATATCAATAACTACTAAATTAGTATGAGGGGTATCAATGGAATAAATTTTTTCTATAAATATTTCATACAATACCGCCATATTAGATAAGGATGCTACTTTAAATACAAGCCCCTCCACTTCTACCATAAAATAGGTATTGGTGGTTTCGGTTACCTTAAATAGTGGGTTTGCTAATAATTCAATGAGAAAATGCATACTAAACTCAAACTGATCTAATTGAGCAATGCAGATGCTATTACCCGAATGGGCAAATACTAAACTTCCATTACTTACTTGCATACTTGCCGCCCAGTGTTTGGGTAGTTTGTAAAATGCAAATAAATAAGCAAGTTTTATATGCTTTAACTTAAAAAAGAAAAAACAAAATGAAATAAATTTATTTAAAATTCTAGTTAGATTCATTATTACTTACTATTTACCCAATTACTAATTTATTTTTTACCCATTTTGCCGCGAAGAAAATCAAATATACCTGAAAATAAATGTATGTACACCAAACCTAGTTGAGGATTATAGATTAAATCATTTTTTAAAATTTTGATGCATCTTAGTACATCTTTTTTCATAGCAGTCGTCAATCCCTGCGCCTTCAACAATAAATACAAGCCATTTCGAATAATATAATAAATGCGAATAGGAGAATGCGTTATACGCATTGTCTTTTTAAAATTAGCCAATGACCTACCTTCAATTAGTTTCCCAAGTGCATGATTTAATACAATATTTGAAAACATTAAATTAATATACCCTCTCTGTATCACTCTATATGAAAATTCAGCATCCACAAAATCTATAAATAAATCTTCATTAAATGCTCCTACATTTTTAATCAAGGATAAGTTTACAATGGAACCGGAGGTAATTAATGTAAGGGCTTCTTCGGGTTGGTCTTTAGCTATAGTAAAATCAGGTTGGCAGTTCACCCCAAACTGTGCCACATTAGAATAAGCAGAGGCCTGAATTTGCAGTTTATATTTTTCAAAATCGCCTTCTTTGAAAGAAGAGTCCTGATCCATGGTTAATAAATAATCATAGTTATTTCCAGCCGCTTCTTCCACTGTCCTATTCAATCTCTTGGCGATGCCTTCATTGGCATTAAAATAATGGTATTGAATAGAAGGGTGTAGATTTCTTAAGGCTTCTTCTATGCCAGGCAGCTTGGTTTCGCTATT
>CAITGN010000086.1:0-2819 GCA_903891965.1 uncultured Bacteroidota bacterium | reverse complement strand
CATACAATACAAAAGATGTTGCAACAGCTACAACAGTTACATACACAGGGATTAGTTTAACGGGTACGGGTAGTGGAAATTATGCATTAACAATACAATCGCCAAGTGCTGCAACAATAACACAGAAGTCATTAACTATGTCAGGATTAAGTGTTCCATCGAGTAAGACATATGATGGAACAGTAACAGCAGTAGTAACAGATCTTAAGGCATTACTAGGTACAGAAGCTGCTGGAGCGGGAACTACGAGTGATGGTAAACCATATAGTGTTGATGCAGTAAGTTTAACAGGAACTGCAGCGGGTACATACAATACAAAAGATGTTGCAACAGCTACAACAGTTACATACACAGGGATTAGTTTAACGGGTACGGGTAGTGGAAATTATGCATTAACAATACAATCGCCAAGTGCTGCAACAATAACACAGAAGTCATTAAGTATAACGGCTTTAGATAAATCAAAATTATACGGATCGGCCAATCCTGTTTTAACTGTTTCATATACTGGTTTAGTAAATGGTGATGCAGCCCCGACAGCAACAATAAGTACAACAGCTTTAGCAAGTTCTCCAGCAGGAACTTATCCAATCACTGCAACAGGTGCCTCAGATGCAAACTATACAATTAGTTATGTAGCAGGAACATTAACAGTAACTAAAGCAACCTTAACAATCACTGCTGCAGACAAATCAAAATTATACGGAGCAGCAATGCCTTCATTAACATTTATATATGCTGGTTTAGTAAATGGAGATGTGGCACCGTCAACTTTACCAGCTATAAGTACAACAGCAGTTATAAGCTCTGCTGTAGGAACTTATCCTATAAATCTTAGTAGTGCCGCAGATGCTAACTATACAATAAATTATGTAGCTGGAACATTAACGGTGAATAAAGTACCCATAATAATAACAGCAGAGAATAAAACAAAAGTATACGGAGCAGCTAATCCTATTTTAACATATACTTATTCAGGATTAGTTAATGGAGATTTAGCAACTGCAACTTGGCCAACTATTCTTACTACAGCAGTTGCGAATTCACCAGTAGGAACTTATCCTATTATTCCTTCTGCTGCAACGGATGCGAATTATACCATTACTTATATTGAAGGGACATTAACTGTCACTAAAGCACCTTTAACAATTACAGCAAAGCCTCATACAATTACTTATAATGGTACTGCTTATAGTGGTGGTAATGGAGTAGTTGCTACTGGGCTTATAAGTGGGGAAACAATAAGTAATTTAACTGGAACGTTAGCTTATGCGGGAACATCTCAGGGTACAAAAAATGTAGGTACTTATACAATTCTTCCTGATGGACTAACTTCTCCTAATTATAATATTAATTTTGTTGGGGGTACTTTAGAAATTAAAAAAGCAACACTTAATGTTATAGCAGGGGATCAGTCTGTAAGTTTCGGAACTGAATTAGCCAAAATTTTAAACGATGCAGTTTATACCTATACTGGATTAGTAGGAGTGGATAATGCTTCTGATATTACTGGATCTGTTACTTATTCATCTAACTATACACCTTTAACCTCTACTGGTGCTTCTGGAATATATCTTGAGCCAATTATTACTGGGTTAAGTAATTCTAATTATGATATAATTGCAGTAAAAGGAACTATCACAATTACTGCACCGCCTTCTTCTCCTGTCTTCCAAATCCCGAATGCCTTCACGCCCAATAGCGATGGCCATAACGATACTTTTAAAATTATAGAAAATGGGTATGTAACAAGTATCATTGGTTTTAAAATTTTTACTAAATCGGGTAAGCTCATTTTTAGCAATACTGAAGAAGCCTGGGATGGAAGATACGCAGGTGTGATGCTTGACTCGGATGTATACATATGGATTGCCGATTTTATTAATAAAAATAATATTCAAGAACATTTAACAGGAACGGTTCTTTTATTAAAATAGATAATGCAAAATAAATTTGAATAAAAAATTTCTCATATTATTATTGTTAATTGTTTTTGTAGTAAATACTTATGCGCAACAAGGCATTGTTTTATCTCAGCCCTATATTAGCGCTCAATTTTTAAGCCCTGCAACAGTGGGAAATGGTATTTATGAGCAGCGTATTCAAAGCAATCTTAAATCTCAATTTTTAGATGGAAATAATTTATATAGAACCTTGGTTTCTGGTTGGGACAGCCGTTTAAAAAATGCCGACCCTGAACAAAAAAATTATTTTGGAGTAGGGGCGCAAGTTATTTCTGACCAGGCCATGGCAGGGCTATTTAACTCTAACTATATAAGTTTAGGTTTTGCTTATCATCTTTTCTTAGATGCCAATTTAAAAAATGAACTTTCTTTAGGCATTGGCGGTACTTATGGCCAAACCTATTTAGATAAGTCTAAACTTCGTTTTGGAGAAGGCTTTAATATTGACGGATCTTACACTACAGGAAACTATGACTATTTAAATAGCATTAAATCTTTCCCTCAAGATTTTTATTATAATACAGGATTACTATTTACGCGTCATACAGAAAATATATTTTTACAAGCTGGGTTTGCTGCATCATTTCTGTCAAAACCTAAAGTTTTAATATTGAATGTGGATACTGCTTCAGGAATGAAGTCCTCTGCCTTTTTTAATTTTGAAAAAGAGTTAGAAAATGGGAATAGTTTTATGACCCATCTTTCTTTTGCCAATAAAAATGGATTGAATCAAATAGTAGTAGGAGGTTTATGGAGTTTTCCTTTTAAAGACAAGACAAATAAAGTAAATCGTATTTATGTTGGATGTTTTGACCGATTAGATGACGCTATTATTCCAAGTGTTTCTTTAATGAT
>CAITGN010000085.1:0-18008 GCA_903891965.1 uncultured Bacteroidota bacterium | reverse complement strand
TTTAACAAAAATTTTATTTTTTCTATCAATGTATTAACATTAGTGACACTACTTTTAGTTGGAAGTATAAAAGTAAATGCACAGAATTTATCAAATAATTTAGATGGGGCTGTATTATCAAGTGGTCTTAATAATTCAAATGGGAATGAGCATTTTCAAAACATTAATGATAATAATGTATTTATAAACTCAATGCCTTATTTCGGCGGGGCTTGTGTGGCAGGTACAGTAAATCGATTTACTGGTTCATACCACTCCAATTTATATATAGGAAATAATAATGGATCAAATATTTTATTAGCATGGGGCCAGTCTATGGCTACTTATGCAAATATTACAGCTTCCTCTGGAACTGATGTTTATGTTCCCACTTTAGTCCCGGCTAGTAAATATTCAGGTGTTCCCTATGAAGTGAGATCGTCAAGTTCAGGCGGTGCTAATGGATTAAGCGCAATGTTATTAAGAACTTCTACTAATCTTTATCTGTTTGGTACAGCTGCCAATATAACTGCAA
This sequence comes from uncultured Bacteroidota bacterium, assembly GCA_903891965.1. GTDB lineage: Bacteria > Bacteroidota > Bacteroidia > Chitinophagales > Chitinophagaceae > Sediminibacterium. Next base: position 17,494 of record CAITGN010000085.1, on the reverse strand, counting down.
TAACTTCATTAGCTGGTTTTGGAGGAGCTGCAATTAATACTGCTGCAAGTAATATTACTAGTAAGCTGCCTACTGGAGTGGCAATTACAGATATTGCTCAAATGGCAGTTTCACAAAAGGCTATTGCATTAATTACGAATGCTGGGCATGTATATATGATGACAGCCAATGCAAAACTACAAGGAGATAGTGCAGCAACAAGTAGTTCAGTTTGGCATCATGTAACTTTAAAGACAGGTGCTTTCCTAACAGGTGTAACAAAATTTTCATTAACAAGTACAGGAGCTTTTGCTTTAACAAGTACTGGTAAAATATATTATTGGGGTGCTGCAGCCAATGTAAATGGAGTGGTAAATACAACTATAAGTTATTTGTATCCTTATGATATGTCTGCGCAAATTCCTAGTGGGCAGAATGTTACAGATGTTGTTGCTGTAGATGGTTCAGCTACTGCTACAACAAATACATTATTTATTTTATGTACTAATAATAAAGTGTATGTGTCTGGTCTTAATACAATGGGAGTCTTAGGGCAAAACAATGTTACTACAACTTTTAATCAGCCTACATTTATTACAGTAAAGACAACTGATGGCACTACAGATTTAACCAATGTAACAAGAATCGATGGTGATACTGAAGCAGATATATGTACTGTAGGTGCCATGACAAGTGATGGAAGTATTTATGGATGGGGCGATAATTCTGCTACCATATTGGGTGCAACAGGTAATGCTGCAACTGGTTCAAAAGCAAATCCAATTACAGTAAAAATGTATGGAGCTTCGCAATCTGGGTTTTCGGATTTTAGTGTTGCTGGTCACTTTACTATTGCTTTTTATAATAGTGGTGCTACTGACCAATATTGGTATGTAGGTCACTCTATTGGTGGGTCTCAAGGAGCAGGGGTGGCTGCATCAGGAACTGGATATACAGTAAGTACAAGTCCAATTAAAATTGACGCAAGTCCATTAGGCATAAGTTTTGATTGTTCAAATACGCAACCCACTATTTCTGCATCAGGTTCTTTTTCTGCTTTTAGTTCTTGTACAAATTTAAATTCTGCTAATCAAACTATCACCATCTCTGGATTATATTTAAGTAATAGTATATCTATTACAGCTCCAACAGGTTTTGAAATTTCTACTTCTTCAGGAAGTGGTTTTGGTTCAACCGCCACACTCTCACAATCGGGTGGAGTAGTGGCAGCTACTACTTTGTATGTAAGAACTACTTCTATAGCTACTGGTAGTTTATCTGGTACATTATCATTAACTTCTACTGGAGCAAGTTCTATTAGTTTTTCTATTTCAGGAGTCGTAAATACATTACCTGTAGTTACATCAGCAACTGGTAATTCAAAAACTGGTTCAGGTACATTATTAATTTCAGCAAATACTGCTTCTGCAGGCTCTACAATAGATTGGTATCAAAATAATACGGGTGGAGCTGCTTTAGTTTCTGGAACCCTAAGTACTACAAGCTATACTACACCCGTAATTACAAATACAACAAGTTATTACGCGCAAGCACGAAATTTAACTACTAGTTGTATATCAGCGGCTAGAACTGCAGCTGTTGCAACCATTAATGGTTCGCTTTCAGCGGGAACTGTTGGAACAAGTCAAACAATTTGTTATAACTCTGCACCTACTGCGTTTACTTCTATTGCGGCAGCAAGTGGAGGAACTGGTGCTATAACTTATCAATGGCAAATATCTTCTGATAACCTAACTTTTACCAATATTTCTGGAGCAACTTTAGCAACTTATGTTGCAAGTGCATTAACTCAAACTACTTATTATAGACGTGCGGCTACTACTTCAGCTGATGGTACTATTTATACCATCGCAATTACTATTACAGTAAATAGTTTGCCTACTGCAACTAGTCCAATTGACAATGCGAGGACTGGCTCAGGCCCAGTAATTTTAAGTATTTCAAGTTCTAGTGGGGCTACCATTGATTGGTATGCAAATTCAACAGGAGGTTCTGTTTTAGCAAGTGGAAATGGAGTTAATATTTATACTACACCAAGTATTAGTGTCACCACTACTTATTTTGCAGAGGCAAGAGCTAGTAGTGCTCCTGGTTGTATTGCTGCTAATAGAGTTGCTGTTTTAGCTACCATTAATGGTTCATTTGCTCCAGGTTCAATTGGGGCAGATCAAACTATATGTAGTGGAGTAACCCCATCTGATTTTACATCTATCACGAGTGCAAGTGGAGGTACAGGTGCTATTAGTTATCAATGGCAGGTTTCTACAGATAATATTTCATTTACTGATATTTCAGGAGCAACACTGTCAACTTATTCTCCCCCAAGTTTAACACAAACAAAATATTATAAAAGAACTGCTATCACTACACACGATGGTTCTATATATTCAAATATTGTTACAGTTACTGTAAATCCATTGCCTTCTTCTCCCGTTGCTGTTCCTGGTTCAAGATACGGAACTGGAACTGTTGATATTAATGCTACGATCAATAGTGGAGAAACAGTCGATTGGTATAATTCTTCAAGTGGGGGTTCTATTTTATCGGGGGGTACTGGAACAACGCTATTCACTACACCTTCAATTGCTGTATCTACAAATTTTTATGCACAAGCAAGAAATAGCACTACTGCATGTATACAAACTACAAGAACTAGTGTTGCTGCTACAATTAATCCTTTAACAACGCCAACTGTTTCAGTAACTGTTGGTACATATACTTTTACTGGTTCTTCTATTGGCCCTAATGCTGCCACTAATACAGGTACAGGAATTTCTTATACATATAGCTATAGTGGTACAGGCTTAACAAGTTATGGACCAAGTGCAACTAGGCCAACAAATAATGGAACTTATGCTGTTACAGCTACAGTCTCTGCTGATGGAATTTATAATGGTGCAAATTCAAGCGCTACCAATTTTAACATTGCAAAAGCAACGCCAACTGTTTCAGTGACTGTAGGAACTTATACTTATACAGGTTCTTCTGTTGGGCCTAATGCTTCTACAAATACTGGTACAGGAAGTACTTATACTTATAGTTATAGTGGTGCGAGTTACGGGCCAAGTGTTACAAGGCCAACAAATGCAGGCACATATTCAGTTACATCTTCAGTAGCAGCAGATGGAAATTTTAATGCAGCTAGTTCAAATGAAACTTCTTTTTCAATTAATAAAACAATACCAGTTGTAACAGTTACTGTGGGTACTTATAATTATAATGGTTCAACACAAGGGCCTGATGCTGCCACCAATATTGGAACAGGTAATAGCTATACTTATAGTTATAGTGGTACAGGGGGAACTACTTATGGCCCTAGCGCAACAAAGCCTACAAGTGTAGGATCTTATTTAGTAACAGCAACTCTTGCTTCATCTTCCGATGGAAATTATAATTCTGCTAACTCATCAGCTACTTCATTTAGCATAGGATTAGGTGTACCTATAGTAACTCCTACTATTGGTACTTATAATTATATAGCGTTAACACCACAAGGACCAAATGCTGCAACAAATACAGGTACTGGTTCGAGTTATACTTTTAGTTACAGTGGTACGAGTGGAACCACCTATGGGCCAAGTGCAACTAGGCCAATTAATATTGGATCTTATTTAGTTACTGTGACAGTAGCAGCTAATGGCAATTATACTTCAACTAGTTCAGTTGCCACTTTATTTACTATAAATGATCCAGGTAAAACAACACCTACTGTTACGGTAGCCGTAGGGACTTATACTTATACTGGTTCTTCTCAAGGACCTAATACTGCAACCAATACAGGTACAGGTAATAGCTACTCGTATAGTTATATTGGTGCAAGCTATGGGCCAAGTGCTACTGCGCCAACAAATGCAGGCACTTATTCTGTTACTGCTTCTGTACTTGCTGATGGAAGTTACAACAGTGCCAATTCAAGTGCTACTTCTTTTACAATTAATAAATTAACACCTACTGTTTCAGTAACAGTAGGAACTTATAATTATAATGGTTCTGCACAAGGGCCAGATGCGGCAACAAATACAGGAACAGCATCTAGCTATACATTTAGCTATAGTGGAACAGGATATGGACCAACTGCAAATAGACCAACTAATGCTGGAACTTATTCTGTTACGGTATCTGTTGGCGCTAGCAGCGATGGTAATTATAATAGTGCCAATTCAAATCCTACTTCATTTACAATTTTGAAAGCTATTCCAGTAGTAACACCTACAGTTGGCAGCTATACTTATAATGGATCTGGTCAAGGGCCTATTGCTGCAACAAATACTGGAACAGGTTCTAGTTATACATATAGTTATACTGGAGTAGACTATAGCCCTAGTGCATTACCTCCAACTAACGCAGGTACTTATTCTGTTACAGTCTCTGTAGCTGTAGACGGGAATTATAATAGTACAAATTCAAGTCCAACTTTATTTACAATTTTACGAGCTGCGCCAGTAGTAACAGTTTCAGTAGGAACCTATACTTATACAGGTTCTGCAATAGGACCGAATGCTGCTAGCAATACAGGAACAGGTTCTAGTTATACATTTAGTTATAGTGGTATAGGTTCAACAAGTTATGGGCCTTCTGCTACTATGCCAACGAATGTGGGTGACTATGCAGTTACAGTCACAGTTGCCGGTAATGGTAATTTTAGTGTGGCTAATTCAAGTGCAACTTCATTCTCAATTATAACAGCTACTCCTATAGTAAGTCCCACAATTGGTACTTACACTTATACTGGGTTGCCTATTGGTCCTAATGCTGCTACAAATACAGGAACAGGAATTGGGTATACTTTTAGTTATACGGGAGCCGGATATAGTCCTAATGCAACCCCTCCTACAAATGTTGGGACTTATTCTGTTACAGTAACAGTTGATGCAAGTAGTGACGGTTATTTTAACAGCGCTAATTCAAATGCAATATCATTTACAATTTTAAAGTCTACGCCTGTTGTTACTCCTACTATTGGAATATATAGTTATGCAGTCGGAACGCCTCAAGGTCCAAATGCAGCAATGAATACGGGAACTGGAAATATTTATACCTATAGTTACAGTGGAACAGGAACTACAGTGTATGGCCCATCAGCTTCACAGCCAACTAATGCAGGAGACTATTTAGTTACAGTAAATCTTGCAGCTAGTAGTGATGGTCAATATAATAGTGCAAGTTCAACTGCAACTTCATTTACTATAACAAAAGCAACGCCTATTGTAACACCAACAATAGGGTCGTATACTTTTAATGGCTCAGTACAAGGTCCCAATGTTGCAAGCAATACTGGAACAGGCAATACATATACTTTCAGCTATAGTGGATCAGGTACAACGATTTACGGTCCAACAGCAACAAGGCCAATAAATTTTGGAAATTATCTTGTTACAGCAACTGTTGCAGCAACTAGTGATGGAAATTTTAATACTGCATCTTCAGAACCTACCTCTTTTGAAATTGCAATATTGTCTAGAGTTACGCCAACAGTAAGTCCAATTATTGAGACTTATATTTATAATGAAATGTCTCAAGGCCCTGAAACGGCTTCTAATACAGGAACTGGGAATGCTTATACTTTTAGTTATAGCGGAACAGGATCAACGACATATGGACCAACCGACATAAAACCCACAAGTGTTGGCACTTATGTTGTTGTTGTTACAGTTGCATTAAGTGATGATGGTTATTATAATAGTGCTAGTTCTACTTCAACTTCTTTTTCAATTGATCGAATTACTCCTACAGTTACACCCGTTATTGGAACATATACTTATAATGCTTCAGCACAAGGACCTAATGCTGCTACAAATACAGGAACAGGTAATTCTTATATATATAGTTATAGCGGAGCTGGCTCAACAAGTTATGGACCAAGTTCTTCAAAGCCAATAAATGCTGGTTCCTATACTGTGATAGCTACTGTTGCTTCAAATGGGAATTATTCAAGTTCGAGCTCAAGTGCAACTTCTTTTACCATCAACGCTGCAAGTTCAACAATTACTGCCACTGGTTTAACTACTTATACTTATAATGCTTCAGCACAGGGGCCTAGTACTTCAACTAAATCAGGTTCTACCGGTGTTGTAACCTATAGTTATAGTGGTACAGGAACAACTACTTATTCTGCGAGTGCAATAGCGCCAACTAATGCGGGAACTTACCAAGTTGTAGCAAGTGTTGCAACAGATGGAAATTATAATGCTGCGAGCTCAAGTGCTTATGCATTTACAATAAATAAAGCTATTGTTTCTAAAGGCAATTCTACAATAGTAGTATCAGGTTTAAAAATCTATACATTTAATGGGCTATCACAAGGCCCTAAAAGCTCAACTGTAAATGGTTCAACTGGTGCTGTTACTTATTCTTATAGCGGAACAGGCACTACTACTTACTCAGCAAGTGCAACCGCCCCAACAAATATTGGTAATTATCAAGTAATTGCAAGCGTTGCATCTGATGACAATTATAATGAAGCAAATTCTGTTGCTTATACATTCGATATAAATAAAGCTTCTACTCTTGCTAAAGGAAGTTCATCTATCACAGTGACAGGTTCAAATAACTACACTTATAATGGTTTTTCACAAGGTCCTTCAAAATCAAATGTATCTGGTTCCTTAGGATTAGTTACTTATACTTATAGCGGCACTGGTTCAACTGCTTATGCTTCCAATACGAAAGCGCCAATATTGCCTGGAACTTATAAGGTTATTGCTACATTGGCTGCAGATGATAGTTATGAGGGTGTTATTTCATCTGCTTATGAATTTTCAATACTTCAAGTGATTGTACCTCCTTTAGTAAAAAATGAAAAATACTTACTAGATCAACCCTCCATACCATCCACTTTAATTGCTTTAGTCATTTCATATCCTATTGGATCAGTCCCAGCTTGGTGTGATATAGACGCTTTAAATTGTAGTACGAATGCGCCTAAAACACCTGCTGTCATTGGTAATTATGTTTATCAACTCAGGTCTTATGATACTACTACGCTTTTATATAGTCCTAATTTTGTTAATGATACACTAGTTATTGCACCCTCTAAACCTTTTGTGATTGACACTACTTTTGTTTTAGGTGTAAAAACTAATCCCTCTAATATTAGTGGACAAGTTTCTGGTTTAACAGGGGCTACCTATAATTTTTATATTAATAATATTCTGCAAAAGGGTACACCTTTATTAAGTCGTACACCTGGAACAATTTCATATTCAGTAAGTCAGGTAGTAAATAATATAGAAAGTGATAAAGCTATTTTTAAAATAAATATAATTGATCCTACTGAAATTCTTCAATTAGATCAAATTATTGATAGTGGTATTTTGCAATCAAATTCTACCTTCAATTATCCTTTTACGTTTACGGTTAGAAATTTAATTAGTTATCAATTAATGAATGTTGTCATTACAGATAATTTGCATAATACTATTCCAATTACATCTGACTTTACTATAATTAAAAATACTGCTACAGGGAGTTTGATTTCAAATTCTTCATTTAATGCTAATGAAGATATCGAAGTAACACAAAAAGTAAGTATGCTTGCACCTTTAGCAAAAAGCCAAGCAAGTTTTACTTTGAATTTAATGCCTAATGGTTTTGTTGGAACTATATCTAATATAGCTTATGTAAAAGCTGATACTAAATGGGGTACCATTGAAGCGCCAGCCTCTTCAGCAAAATTCTATGTAAAAGATTTAATAGTTTCAATACCAGAAGGATTTTCTCCTAATCATGATGGCGTGCATGATAATTTTGTTATAATAAGACCTTCAAACATTACAATAGATCTTGTAGTATTTAATAGGTGGGGCAATTTTGTATATACAAATTCCAATTATAAAAATGAATGGGATGGAACTGGAACTGGTAATTTTCAAGGGCAGGATTTGCCAGAAGGTGGCTACTATTATACAGTAAGGGCAATAGATGATAAAGGAGTGGTTCAATTATTTAATGGGTATGTAATTTTAAAAAGATAAATGAGCAAAAAGAATTACATAATATACTTTATTATACTTTTTTTATTCAGCTTGAATAATGGGTATGGGCAGTCTGTTCCCATGTATTCTCAGTATATGTATAATATGACAAATATTAATCCTGCATATTCTGGAAACAGAGGAGTGCCTAGTTTATCATTTATTTGGAAAGATCAATGGGCAGGATTAGCTGGTGCTCCATCAAGTAAGTCTATTACATTTGATATGCCAACTGAAAATAAAAAAATGGGTTATGGGATTCAGCTTTTTGATGATAGGTATGCTGCAATCATTAAAAGAACAGGTCTGAATTTATTTTATAATGTTAAAGTGCCAGTGTCTGAACATGGGGTGCTTAGCTTAGGGCTTAAAGGAGGTTTTTATAATGATTCCAAATTACTTACCGGTGTAAATTTGGGGCAAATTAGTGGATATGATTTTGCATTTGCATCTAATGTAAATAAAATAATCCCACTTATGGGTGCAGGCATATTTTATAATGACGATCATTTTTATGCAGGATTCTCATCTCCAGATGTTGTTAATTTTTCAAAATCAACTACTTATAATACAGATTCTAACTTATATCAAATTAATGAGTTACATTATTTTTTTACAACTGGGTATTCCTTTGATATAAATGAAGATGTATCTGTAAAGCCATCTATGCTTATGAAATTTACAAGCGCAAAAGATATTCAGTTTGATTTTAATACTAATATTTGGTTGAAAAATACAGTAGGTATAGGTGCTTCATATAGAACTAGCGAATCGGTATTAGGAATGGCTGAGGTTCAGGTAAGTTCACAGTTTAGAATCGGATATGCATATGATATGACGTTTGACAGGCCTAATTCTAGTGAGTTATTTTTAAGATTAGAATTTGGACAATTATTTCCTAATAGTAAATCATTTAAGATTTTTTAAAAATGATTAGGAAAACTAAATATAAAATCATACTATTTTGCTTAATTGTTTTAACATTTCAATTTAGGGTAATTCATGCTCAGGATGCTTTGAATTTGCCTGCCGTTCAGAAAAGATTATTACTAAGAGATTCTCTAGATTATAAAAATAGACCGCTTTTAATAAACACGACAAGTAATGAATTCAGCCCCATACCTTATAAGGGTGGTTTGATGTATATATCGAATAAGCCAATACAGAATGAAAAACTTACATTTAATAAAATTTATTGGACAAAAGATACTGGCTTTAAAATTATTGATAATCTTAATTTTAATAGCACTGATACCACTATTAAAGTTTTAAATAAAGGCAAGACAGATGATTTTACAGCGCCTACTAGTAATGATAATGATATATTAATTAGGTATAAAAAAATAAAAAGGACTTTAAATAGCGTTGAAATTTCATTTATAAATTTTTCAACTGATCAAGCGTTTACATATAATGATAGTTCAAAGTTGTTAATCTATGCTAAGAAATCGAATTCGTCTAAAGCCGGCATTAAGCATTGGACATTATGGCAAGCTTATTTATTGAACGGGAAACTAAAGCAGAAGAAAAGAATTCTTTTTGAAGACAGCAATGCAGATTATTTATACCCTTTTTTAAACGATGATGGGTCGAAATTATATTTATCTAGCAATGTTAAGAATGGCAAAGGGGGCTATGATATTTATTATGTAAAAATTCAAGGGAAAGTTGTAAGTTCAAATCTTATTGCTGTTAACGATATCAATACCAAGTTTGATGAAATTGGGCCCTCTGTAATCAATGATACCATAATTTTTAGTTCAAATAGGGAAGGAGGATTAGGTGGGTTTGATGCTTATTATTTTAGCGCTAATGCGAAATGGGGTGTTCAGAATATTGGTTATCCTGTCAACTCTGAAAAAGATGAGGTTAGTATTAAAAAAGCATTTAACGAGTATTATTTAACTACCAATAGAAATGGCAATTTTGATATTCTTAATCTTAAATATTTACCAATTTCTTATACTATTAATGGTATTTTGTCTTATGCCAATGATGGAAGCTTAGCTTCTAATCATTTAATGTATATAAAAGATAAAGATGCTGGAACAATTTTAGATACTATCAGAACAGATGAAAATGCAAAATATAGTTTTATTGGGAAGCCTAATAGAGATTATGAAATTGCAACTTTAAATGGCGATAGCAACTATATTCAATTTGCAATTCAAACAAATTCCAATCAACAAAACTTTGATTTTGTTTCTCATATAAATGGAAGTTCTCCAAAGCAAAAAGCTGACTCTTTAAATGCATTATGGGTTGTTGTAGAAAAAAGAAAAACCGATAGCTTGGCAAAGTTTTCACTTAATACAAAATTTGTTGTGCATTATGGATTTGATAAATCTATCATTTCTATAAAAGAGAAATTGGTTTTAGATAGTTTAATAAATAAATTATCAATCTTGCCTAATGTATTTATTTCAGTGGGTGCATTTACCGATTGCATTGGGTCTTATAAATATAACTACCGTTTATCTGTAAAAAGAGGAAAGGCGGTTGTAGATTATCTAATTCAACATGGCTTAGATAAACAAAGAATTATAGCTAATGGGTATTCTAAGAAATATACAATAAGTCCATGCATTACTAAGTATACTTCTAAAAATAAATTGTTACAACAGAACAGTCGTCGTGCTGAAATTGTATTAAGCGAAAATAAAAAGACAGATTGGGCATCTTTGGAATTACAGCGTGGTAAAAATTATTATGCTCTCTATAATTCATCAAATGCAAAACCAAATCTTATTCTTAATGCAAATAACAATATAGACTCCATAAGAAATATACTAGCTACAAATGCTTTGAATACGAAAATGGATCGACTTTTGAAAGCTAAGTTAGAAAGTATTAAGCAAGATTCAATTAAGGCAGTTCAGGCTTCTTTAGCCAATGAAGCTGTGGTCCAAAAATTAAAAGCTCAAAAACAAGCTATAGTGCAAAAGCTTGAAGCACAAAAATTGGCAAGGATAGAAGCAAAACTGTTAGCTGAAACGAAAGCTAAAGAAAAGGCTATTGTAGTTGCAAACGAACTTAGAATTAAAGATTCAATCAATAAAGCAAATGCTATTACTGCCCTGAATTTTAGAAATGAAAATTTAATTAAAGCTAAAATAGAGCGTGCTAAACAAGATTCTATTATTGCGGTTCAAATAGCTATAGATAAACAAGGTGCAGCCCAGAAGCTAATAGCTCAAAAACAAGCTATAGTGCAAAAGCTTGAAGCACAAAAACTGGCAGCTGCAGAAGCGAAACAAGCGAAACAATTAGCTAATGAAATAGCCAAGCAGAAGATGATAGCTTTTGCCAATGAACGTAGAATTAATGATTCAATCAATAAAGAAAATGCTATAGCTGCCCTGAATTTGAGAAATGAAAATTTACTGAAAGTTAAGTTAGAGCGTATAAGACAAGACTCAATAAAAGCAGTTCAGGCTTCTTTAGCCAAACAAGCTATGTTGCAAAAGCTAGAAGCGCAAAAACAGGCAGCTGCAGAAGCGAAACTATTAGCTCAAATAAAGGCAAATGAAATAGCTAAGCAGAAGATGATAGCTCTTGCCAATGAACGTAGAATTAAAGATTCAATCAATAAAGCAAATGCTATTACTGCTTTGAATCTGAGAAATGAAAATTTATTAAAAGCTAAGTTAGCGCGCGCTAAACAAGATTCAATAGTAAAAGCTAGAGCAAAAGCAGAACTTGATCTTATTGCTCAAGTAACAGCCTCTAAGAAAAAAACGAAAGATTCTTTATCTGCTTTAAAAACGCTTACAGCAAAAACTAGTGTAATTGTAGCTAAGTCGGATATTGTTTCAAAGCCAGCAGTTTCTGTAGAAGAGGACATGACCAAAGAAGAGATATTAAAATCATTAGATGTACTTGCTAAGCTTAAATTGGAACAAGAGCGTATTGTTGAATATTTGACCAAACGTATTAATAAGAAGCCAATATTAATTTATGTAAGCTCCGATTCAGTTTCTATTGAGATTTATGATAATGGTATTCATGACAATGATTCCGTGTCTGTTATCTATAATAAACGAATTGTTGTAGATAAGCAGGAGCTTAAAGTGAATAAGCCCATTAAGTTTAAACTGAAAGTAGATAAAGAGTCTAAAAATAATGAACTGGTATTTGTAGCTGAAAACTTAGGTACAGAGCCACCTAATACTGGGGTCATGTTTATTACAGAGAAGTCGGGTAGGAGACAACAAGTTGTCCTTTCTACGGATATGACCCATAATGAGGTGATTTACTTCATTAGGATAGAAAAGCAATAGACTAATTACTAAAGCAAACATTCTTAGATCATTCCATATCCACCCCAATAAACTTGGTTAGGAAGGAATATTGGCGTAACTTTGCCGTCCAAACATCGCGAGGTAGAGCAGCGGTAGCTCGTCGGGCTCATAACGATTAGTAATAGATAAAAAGGTTGAAATTAAAATATTGAAAATGAACCACTTGGATAATCCCCAAGTGGTTTTTTTGTGTCTGCGCTAGATATCTGTGCTAGATTTTTAACCAAATATTCTTACCTCTAATGCTGCTTTTTCAACAGCAGATAGGATGGTTGGGTCAAGGTAATGGTCATTCAAAACTTTTTGACTTGCGTTTGATGTAATCTTACCTGTGTCTGTACCTAATACCTGATTAGTCCAAGTTATATAGGTTTTTCTTAAATGCTTCAATGTAATCTCTCCATTTACGCCTGCACCTTTCTTATAGTGAGTAAATGCTTTTGTTATCATCTCCATCATGGAATTGTTGCTGTATTTTTCGGTTGGGTCAATAATGCGTTCGTTAGAGTGTTTCTTCTGTTCCATACCCATATCTGATAGCACCTTTTCAAGGTCAGCCCCAATGGGAATGTATTTTACATACTCCTTGTCTGTTTTTTGAATTCTGTTTGCTTTTAAATTCCCAATCATAAAGAACTTTGTTCCATTTTTCAAGGTGAATATATCGCACCATCTTAAAAGTATTATTTCCTCTCTACGACCACCTGCTAGTAGAAATAACCTGAACGCATCCTTCATCCAAGTATGGTATAAATTTATTTTCTTGCCATTGTTTTGAACTAAAATAGGGTAGCATGTATCCACTGCATTCAGTATAGCGTCAAAATCTTCCTTGTTGATAGTTTTTATTATCTTTTTATGTACTGGCAAACTAGGACACTCTTTAAAGTAGTTCTTCATAACTATGTCTTCTTTGTCTATAAGGAAATCAAAAAAGGTTTTTAGAGATTGAATAATATTATTAATAGATTTATTGCTTGGATATTTTTCCTTCATCTTCCCAAAAAAGTAGGATACATCCGCACGATTGATTTGAGGCGGTTTAATCCAATCTATTTTCCTATTTTCTCTTACGCTATCGTGGAACTGAACTAAAAATCCAATGGTCTCCTTAATATACTTTGGTGTTAGGCTCTTGTTGTATTGCAGATAATCGGTATCTCCATTGAGAAACATTTGATATTTTACTATCCCCGTTGCAAGGTCATAATCATTGCCATCTATACTAGCAGGTGTATGGTCCGGTTGTTGTTCTAATCCCTTCTTGAAATTGAGTGCCTCAATCACTGCGTCATCGTATTCGGTGGCTACAAGGATTTTACTTTTGTGCTTCCCTGTGATTGGGTCAATATAGTTTGCTCTAAAGTTTTGGTGCTCATAGTGCTTGCAGCCTGTATTGTGTTGTCTGCACTTTCTGCACCAAATTTTGATACCATCTCTGTTTTTGCGTAGTTTTAGTTTGCTCATCTGTACAATCGTTTTAAGAGGTCTTCTTGTTGTTTATTTTTAGGTTTTATTCTTGTGGTTGGCGCAGAAATTGATTGTTCGTTATCCATCTCAATTAGGAATAGCTCACATAGTTGTGTATTACCATCACAAAGGATTTTAAGTTTGTCTTTCCATAAGTGTGGGTATCTTTTTTTACAGTCAAGTACCAATGGTTTTAGGTACTGCATCTGAACCTCTAACTGAAATACATAACGGTGCTTTTCTGTGTGGATTTTTACATCATTATCGTTTAACCAAGAAACAATAGCGTCTCGGTCTTTTTTACTGATAATTTGACCTGCTTTCATAATTGATATTCTTAAATCTTTCATCTTATTTCTAATTTTAAATAAAAGTAAAAGTAAAAGTAAAAGTGAATTTGGAGTATGTGATGATGCTACTAATTTACTCGCACCATTTTTTATTATCCATACTGCCAAATTCACTAATACATTTCAAACTGCCGCCTTAATTTACCACAACCTTACTTATAGAGTAATATACTATTGTAAAATAGTCTATGGTCTCTTCATATAGATCATGGATTAAATATGACCCAGTAGAAGCGGTTAATAAAAAAGAGCAGTCGTTTGTTTCATCGTTCATATTTGATGAAATGGAGTTCCTACTTTCCTCGAAAGTATCTAGAATACTTTCTGCTAAATCCCCAAGTGCGGATTTATTTTTTTCCTCGTAGACCCAAATATTATCAAAGGCATCTATTAGGATATCCTTTTGTTTTGGGTAGCAATCTCCAAAATTAACACAGCAGTCATTTTTGACTAATTTTAAGCCGATGGCTTTTTTTTCTTTTTTCATATTCATTGTGGCAGTTTTTCTCAGCCGGGAGGTTTATATGAAAAATATAACAACCAAAAACCGTAATAAAAAATAACCAACCATTGATGTAAAAAATAGTGGTAAATAAAAATTTCATTTAATATTTATTTTTCAACAGATGTGTATAGGGCTGCCTGCCCCCCCCCCTGTTTGGTATCTTCGGTTAATATAGCGTCCTGCCCCCGTTCACCAGAGGGTCATAATAATCCACTAGAAATTGTTTGGTACAAAAAGTTATGATGGAAAAAATATCCAAAAATCACGATTAAAAATTCCGGTAAAAAATTGAGATATTCTACAAATACACTTTACAATCAATTTTATTGTATTTATATTTTACAAGTGTTGGTAATGATGGTGGTTATTACCGGTTATACACTTAAAATATTTTTAGATACCCCTTAAAGTATGTGCCACCACACAGAAATTTGGGGTCTTTTATTTTAATGTTATTCCCAATTTATGTTAAGGGTATCAAGAACACCCAACTAGACAGATACATTACATTTGAAGAACTCCACCAACTCATTCAAAATGGTTCTCACAAGGGTCATGTTGAAACCATAAGATTACTCAAGTCCAATGGTGATGATTACTACAAATCATTAAAGGAAACACTACCCTACATAACGCCACATGTAAAAGTGAAGCAGCGTAATTTAAGTGATGAGGTATTTGACAAGAACTTCATTTGTACAACAGGGTTTATGTACTTTGATATTGATAATGTACCTGATATACTAAATGAGAAACAAAGGATTATCAACAAGTATCGTAATCAAGTATCATTGGTTTGTATATCTCCCTCTGGCGCAGGACTAACCTTATTATTTAGGGTAAGCAATGATATTACAAGGTATAGTTTTCAACAGGTATGGAATACCATTAGAGCTACCATACTTAAAGATGAGAAGATTGATACTTACGCCAAGGGATTAATCAGACCCATGTTTATTTCCCATGATGAGGAAGTATATGTGAACTATAATAATATTATAACAGTAGAACTAGTTGATGAAAAGATAGGGGTTGACCCTATTACTATTTCTTCCTATAATAAGGTCAAACCATACTTTTCTGATACAACTGAAAACACTATTACCCAGAACAAGTACCATATCTATTCAATAGATGAGGTTTTAGCTACAATCAAAACAAAGACAATCGTAGCAGTAAACAATCCTGTTGTTGAATTTAGAGAAGAGATGGTACTAGAACCATATATTCCTAACATGATTTTAGATGGCAAGAAACATAAAACCTACTACACTTTATTACATCAGTGGTATTACTTAAACCAAGATGTTCCTTTGGACTATATCTTCTCATATTTGTTTTACATAAATAATACCCGTGCCAAACCAAAGATGGATATGAAGGAGCTACGAAGGATGTTTAACTCGGTTATTGATAAGATTAAGGAGACTGGAGTGTTTCATGTTGAACCCAAACATAGAAGGGTACATTGGAACCTTAATAACAAGGAACTGACAAGTAAGATGAAAGAGACCATTGCCAAGTCATTGAACGGTGCATTTGAACGACAAAATACAATCAATAAAATACTACTGGCAAAGAAACAGTTGGAAATGAACGGTAAGAAAATAACCAACCGAGCAATAGCCAAGATGATTGAAATGGATGTGAGCACAGTAGGAAATAGAATAAAAGATGACCCTGTGGATATGGATTATGAAGTGTCAATGTGGAATTAGTATCCAGATATTTTCTGATTACCTCCTCAGGTACTACCTGAAATAGAGAAAACTCCGGTAGTTTCGGAGATATTCTGCACCTTTTCTGTTTTCGGTAAAAGTAAAATTCATTTTCAACTTTGTCTTGTTTCGGTAAAGGTGAAATGGGGACTAGTGATTTATTTTGGTGCTCAACTTCCTGCCATCTGTCAGGAAGTTCCTCGCAGAACTACCCCTCAAAATAAAATTTATTTGTCGTGAGAAGTTGGGAGACCTATAATAAGGTCAAAACCCATCTTTTTGGTATGGGTGTAATACTATCCCAAATAATACTAGCGTTTAAGTGTTTTTGCTAGTTATGAAAATACCATCCCTTTCGTGAATAAACCCCATTTATTCTTAAAATAAGACGACTGGCGGGACTTTCTTACATGGGTTCGGTGTATTTATTATTAAAGATATTTTATGAAATTAAGAACACTTGTACAAGACAGTCCAAACAGGAAACTGAAGATGATTATTAGTGAAACCCAATTTAGAGCCCTAGCTAATAATGTACTAACCCTGCAAGAGGAAAAACAAATAAAGAACACCCATTTAATCAAAAAAGATACCCATGCACAGAAACAGAAATAGAAAACGAGTTAGACATCAAGAAAAAGTGGTATTTGTATTAGATGCAAACTCGCAGAACAGAAATTCTCCAAAAGCAGAAGGTACTTATAACTATGTAAGAAGCATGGTTGATTTGATGCTCCGTAAAAGTGGGGTTGCTACACATGAGGTTTTTGTGGGTGGAAGGAAAAGAGACCTGTGCATGTGGATTTCAGGGATATTGGAATTCTACCAATACAGTGAGATTAATATACAGGACAACACCCACTTTTATGACCTTGACCCTGATTTTGATATGCCAAACAACTTTCGCTAGGATCAGAGTTCAAACCATATTACACAACTGCAAGTAATCCAATCCATTGTGCTTTATCATTAAATATTTTGCGCTGAACATGGTGTAGAATTTGTTTCGCACCATAGAAATACACTAGCAATTTCACAATGTTGCTAGTTTAAGTGCTAGGCATTTGTTAATTTATCAAATCTTAAACCCTCGTTTATGTTTTGATATTCTGGTTCATTTATCTTAGCCAGAAACATAAATAATGGAAAATTATATCGCTTATGTCCGCACAAGTAC
>CAITGN010000084.1:0-2146 GCA_903891965.1 uncultured Bacteroidota bacterium | reverse complement strand
CTGATATGTTTATTTTTCTAATTTCTACGTCCATTTTTTTACTTTGTATATACGCCTACCTTTTCACTCATATAATAAGAATCTTATTTAAATTGAAATATTAATGGAATTAAAAAAGCAACCAAACCAGTCCATATAGCATATACAGGCAAGTAGCTTGCAATACTTTTTTCTATAGCTTCTATGGCTGCATTTTTAAAACTGGCTAAAAATAGTTTATAGCATACTAATACTAAATTAATAAATATTAAAAGGTTGCCTCCAAGTACTGCAATTCTATTGGGAGATATACCAAATTCAATTAAACGAAAGCTAATAGCAGCAAGTGCTATAGAGTTTACGATAATAGTTAAAACCGATAAACCAAATAACATTATTAAATTAAATTTACTTTTAGCATTTTTCCCGGCTTCCGCTACAGAAAATAAAATTAAGGCCATCACACCCATTAATAATACATTAAATAATAAAAGTAAATTTCGGTCCTGGTATGGATACTTTTTGGTGTAAACCATGGCTAGTAAATAAATAAACAAATTAACACAAACCAAGGGTGTAAATATTTTGGCAATAATAGGAGATACCTTATTAATTAATTGAGCATTGGTTTGAATTAAATACGTAGCGACTACAGGTATTGCGGCTAAACCCCAAACCATTATGTTTTGAGAATAAAATTCTTCAATATTAATACCTATTAAACCAAATAAATTAATAGTGATAGCTGAAAATAAAACAGTAGATAATAATAAAATACCAGACATTACTACTAGGTCGCCATTATAACGCAAAAAACTAATTCTACTTTGATTATTGTTTACATGCTCTCCCAAAAATGAATATCCAAAAATGGCCCATAAAAATATAGGCATATGAATAAATGATAATGAAATGCTGCTGCTATTAGTAGTATTAGGAAGTAGGTTTATATAAATAGCAGCTATTAAAGTTGCTATCAAAGGTAATAGCCACTGCTTGAATGCTAATTTTTGTTTCCATATAAAATAACTGCTTAATACTGGAAACACTATGAATGAAATATTTCTTGGAAAAAACCTTTCTTTATCTATGCCAGAAAAATTAGGAATATTGGCAATTAGCCCTGCAATTAAGGCAAAGACAATCACTATTATAATTTCGTTTTTAGATACTATAGCTTGCTTCTCATTTTCAAAATTCAGCCTTTCATGCCAGAAGCTTAGGCTGTGATTCTCTTGATGCCCAGGATAAATTTGGTTAAACTCTTTTTTAAAACTTGCTTTATTATCTCTGTATAATTTTTCAAGTTGCTTAGGGTTGTCTAAATTATTGAGTATTTCGTTTTTCATTGTATTATTTATGGAGGTGTATTATATTAACCTTTTACTGCAAATGGCATTAATAAGTTGCCTGCTTTATAAAATGCAATTTAATTCATTTAATTTATATTTACCCTATGAACAGCATACTTCAAACAGAAAGACTAAGGCTTAGGCCCTGGGAAACCAAGGACCTGCTTGACTGTATTGAAATGAATTTAGATACAGAGGTAATGAAATACTTCCCTGCTATTTTAACCAAAGAACAAACCATAGAATTTTATGATCGTGTACAGAAACATTTTTTAGAGCATGGTTTTGGTTTGTATGTAGTTGAAAATACGAGCACCAAGGAATTTCTAGGATATACGGGTTTTATGATTGCCAATTTTGTTGCTAGTTTCACCCCTTGCGTAGAAATTGGATGGCGATTTAAAAAACAATACTGGGGTAAGGGCTATGCAACAGAAGCTGCTAAGGCTTGTCTTAACTATGGCTTTGATACATTAGGGTTTGATAAAATTTATTCTTTCACAGCTACCCCTAATTTAAAGTCTGAAAATGTAATGAAAAGAATTGGTATGCATAAGACAGGCACATTCAGTCATCCAAAAATAGATAAAGAACATAAACTTAATTTGCATGTTATTTATGAAATTGAGAAGAACTTATAAGAAGAGCATATTATTGTAATTAATAATAAGGGCCTTGAATAAAAATAAACAAGAACAAAAAAATGGAAAATAAATATTTGAAAGGGGTGCATCATATTTCTATTATCTGTTCCAAATATGATAAGTCGAAAGACTTTTATACCAATACATTAGGCTTATCAATACTAAGAGAGG
>CAITGN010000083.1:0-12849 GCA_903891965.1 uncultured Bacteroidota bacterium | reverse complement strand
GTAGCATCTTTTTTATCAAACAATAGCTTTATCATTAAATCAAAAGCTTCATGATTATTTACATCAAGTCTTTTAATTATATAATCAAGCAATAATTCATTCTTATACTTTATAAATGGTTTAAGAAAATCAATGTCAGGACTAATAACCATTTCTGAAGAATGATACATAGTACAATAATGTAAAGTTTGAGAAGACTCTCCTCCAAATATTTGAAATTCATTTTTTTGTGCAGACCTAATATATATTAACCCCCTTTCTTCATAAAGCATGAATAGATCAAAGAAACCTTTAAACTTAAATGAGCTAAAAGCCAAAATTAGAATATGCAAATTATCTTTATTTATTTGTCTTGCATTTTCTATAACCAAATCCCCTATACCAGATTCCGGTAGTCTTAAATTATAAGACTTTAATACTGGTATTTGCTTTTTCGGTACTAATTTTTTTCCAAAAAAATCTGAAAATAATTTTTCTATCACAACGTATTCATCATCATTGAAAATGAGCCATTCAGGTTGATAAAAAATATCATTAGGGAAATTTATTATACCTATTTCATCTAATTGCCATAATATATCTGGTGAAAAATTTTCAATATTGGTTGGTTGCATCTGAAACGAAGTGCTTGCAGATGTATTACCAACCGGGGGAAAGAATTCTTTCTCAATTTCAGAGGGTATGTTATTATATAATAAATGTTTTACAACATTATCAGATTCAAATTCAGACTCGTCAATTACTGGATTTTTTTCCTTAACAAATTGTTCTTCATCTATTGCAACAGGTTTATCTTTTTTGATAAACTTGATAGACGATATACCAAACACAACAGCCTCAGTACTTAATCCTAAGGTCATAAAGAAATCCTGCCCATCCCATTCTAACAATTTGGCAATTACACCAATTAATATAATTACAGCTCCTGCACTATATAAAAAATTTAAAAAATCAAATTTTTCCTGCTTATCTCCCAATTTTTTAAACATATTTTTTTATTTTAACATTAAATGTATATTTTTTCAAATCGCCTAAACCAGCAAAAACAGTAAACTTATGATTACAAAACATTGGCTGAATATTTAGTTAAAATTTGATAAGATAATTCTGCCCTTGATTTTACATTTAGCTTCTTGTATATATTTTTAGCTTTCTGATTTACTGTAAAAGTAGACACCCCTAAAACAATAGCTATTTCCTTATAACTCAATCCTTTCGCTAATAAATCACAAACATTTTTTTCTTTTGCCGTTAAAACAATATGATTTGATTTTAAAATAATTTGTTCTTCACTTACAGGATCTGATTTAATCTTGGAAACGCTATTTAAGTAATTATCAATAATACTAGCCTTTATATTGTCAGACATATAAGTACTGCCCCCCTCTATGGATTCAATAGCATTAATAAAATCAAGTGAATTACATTCAACATCCATTAATCCATTAATGTTTGATGAAAGCAGCATTGAAATATCTGTTATATTTTTTTTAAACCCAACCCCTAAAAATTTGTACTTTTCATTCTGAAAATTATAATTTTTAGTAAATAAAATTGAATTGCTATCTTCTACATCTATTACAGAAATCTTCTTACCGTTAGCAAATTCTAATGTATTTCTTAATGAATTCAAGGACATATGAATATTAAAATCAAATAATACACTTGTATTCTTTATACTGTTGATGAACCAGTCCAGAATTAACCTATCTTTTATATAAACCTCTACAATAAAATTTCTATTTGAATGGCTATTCATATATTTTATAGACTTTAGTCTCTTTTATAAATTAAAATTAGATTTATATCTACTCAATACTCTACTCTTTTATTAGTATAAAGTATACTATTAAAAGTTAGTATATACTAATATTAGTGTTATGTTTAAATTTATGATTATATAGTTCTGAAAATTTTAAACAGAAAAAATGCCGAGAAATAGTAAATATTCTAGAACTATTACTAATTTTTAAAATATCAGTAGTAAAATAAATATTACAAAGGAAATAATTTGGATAACTAAGTTAAAAATGCTCAGATAGGCTTGTTAAAGGGTTTGTGTCCTTTTGATATCAAAAAACATTCTTTGCTTTTTGTATCTAATGCTATAGATATCAACAAATTTGATATTGGAACTTTGAATAATAGTGTACTTACTAAGATATTTTTGAAAAACGTATAGTATAATATCCTTGTATAAGTATACTAATAAAGGGAAACTGGTAAAACCAAGTGAAAATAAGTTAATTAGTAGTGCATAAACTTCTACTATAAAGACTTTCTGAAATTTTCAAAATGCAGAACAGAAGTCTTAATATCCTCAAACGGATTTTTAGGAAAATCTTGCTCTAAGAAATAATACTTCATTCCAGCTATATCTATATTTTTAAAGGTTTCTTTGAAATCATATGAGCCAGTACCAAAAGGAACAATATTGCCAGCAGCATCCATATCTTTTACATGTAGTAATGGGAAACGACCTTTATTATTCTTGAATATATCCACTGGATTTTTTTTGGCTTTAAATACCCATCCTAAATCCAATTCCATTTTTAAAATGTCATCCGTTATTTGGGTTAAAAAATAATCATAAGAAACAATTCCGTCGGTTGTATTAAATTCTGTAGCATGGTTATGATACACTAATTGCAAACCCGCTTTTTTCGCCTGCTCCCCTGCTTTTTGCAAGATAGCTGCAGCCTCTTTAATTTCATCAGCAGAATTAATTGGGATATTAGCACATACAATATATTCAATTCCTGCTTCTGCTACCATATCCACCAACTCTTGACTATTGTCTCTCAAATTTTTCATTACTGGAAACTTGACGGGTTGCCCATCAGGACCCAAGGGTAATTTGTACCCTGGCGGCAAACGCAATGGAGCACCTACCACATGATGCGAACGCCAATCCATACCCATATCCTTTAATAAACTTTTAAACTCTTTAGGTTTTTTACCATAGAAACCAGACTGCTTACTAAAAGCAGACTCAATATTTTTATAGCCCGCTGCAGCCACTTTTTGCAAAGCACCCACCGCATCTATATCCATTTCATTAAATAAAGTGAATAATTGTATACCAGGTGCAGGCAAATTGGGTCCAGCAAAAGCATTCGCCCAACTTGAATGGCTTAATAAACTCCCTCCAATGGATAAGGTAGCAGCTTGTTGTAAAAATTTTCTTCTAGTATTCATGGTGTTAATTTGAAAGTGAAAAAATAATTGAATGATAATTCATTATGAATCAGTCATTGCGTTACACTGACACAATCTAAATAAATTGGTTCAAATTGCCTAATTTTTCTATCTTTAAACTATGTCTAAATCCCCTGCCCTTCCAGCCAGCCTTAAGCAATTGCTTGTTAAAGGGAATGAACTCTTCTTGCCAGGCATTTCCATCGATTGCGTCATTTTTGGATTCCATGAAAATACACTGAAGCTACTTTTATTAGATAGTGCCAAAAGCAACAAATGGACCCTCCCTGGGGGCTTTGTGCTTAAATCTGAAGATATAAATGATGCAGCTTATCGCGTCTTACTTGAAAGAACAGGATTGAATGATATATACCTTAAACAATTTGATGTTTTTGGTCAACCTAATAGAACCGATGCCTCAGTACATAAGACCACTTTTGAGCAGTATGGATCTAAAATACCCAAGGACCATTGGATGATACAAAGATTCGTTTCCGTAGGTTATTTTGCCTTAATTGATTATACCAACTTCTCTATTCAAAATGATCCTATTAATTCTGTGTATGATTGGAAAGGTATTGAGCAGGTCAAGCATCTTCCCATTGAACATGATCATGGTGCAATTATTCAAAAAGCATTGGAAAGCCTTAGAACACAATTAGCTTATCTACCTATTGGTAAAAACTTACTGCCTAAGAAATTTACCATGCCGGAATTGCAGAAATTATACGAGACCATTTTAAACAAACCCCTAGACCGCCGCAATTTTCAAAGAAAAATGTTGGGCTTTGGAATTTTAAATAAATTAAATGAAACTAGAAAAGGCGGTGCACACAAATCCCCCTTTTTATACACTTTCAATGATAAGAAATATCAAAAGGCATTAAAAAAGGGCCTGTATGGTAGTTGGTAAATTAATTACCTACCTCGTCCAATTTACTTTTAGCATTTTAACATCTCTTGAATTAGGTCCCACCATTACATTAAAATCTCCCGACTCCCAATCAAACTTTAAATCGGTATTATAGAATTTTAAAAGTTCAGGCGTAATTTCAAAACTAACTTTTTTTGACTCCCCTGCGGCTAATTCAATTTTTTGAAAGCCCTTTAATTCTTGCACGGGTCTAGTAATAGAACCTACTATGTCGCGAATATAAAGCTGCACTACTTCTTTACCAGCAACTGCACCCGTGTTCTTAACAGTTACAGTAGCCATTAATTTTTGATTTCCTTTTAATTGAGTAGCAGACAAAGTAAAATCGCTGTATTCAAACTTTGTATAGCTTAAGCCATAACCAAATGGATAAAGTGGTTCATTGCTTACATCTATATAGTTGGTTTGAAATTTAGAAAACCATTTATTTAAAGGACGGCCTGTATTCTTATGGTTATAATACAAAGGTATTTGACCCACATTTTGAGGGAAGCTCATTGTTAATTTACCTGAAGGATTTACTTTACCTAATAAAGCATCGGCAATGGCATCACCAGCCTCTGATCCTGCAAACCAAACATCTAAAATAGCTGGCACATTGGTATCCTCCCATGTTAAGGTTAAAGGACGGCCATTAAATAAAACCAATACCACTGGTTTACCTGTAGCAAGTAATGCCTTTAATAGTTTTTGTTGTGCAGCAGATAAATCTAAATTAGTTCTTGATGCGCTCTCTCCAGTACTCTCTGCCCCTTCACCTAAAGCAGCTACAATCACATCTGCATCTGCACTAATTGCAATGGCTTCATCTAATAACTGTTCTGGCGTTCGACCATCTCTTGAAATATCTTTTCCAAACATGGTTAATCTTTTCTCCAATTCCCAATCATCTTCTAAGTTGGAACCCTTGGCATATTTTACTTTACCCGAAGTTCCTACTGCATCGGTTAAACCTTTTAATAAAGTAATAGATTTAGTATTGTCTGCACCCACACTCCAAGTACCTGTCATATTTTCTTTAGCATTGGCTAAAGGCCCTACTAATGCAATAGTTTTATTCTTTGCAATAGGTAAAATATTATTATTGTTTTTTAATAAAACAAAACTTTCTGCTGCAATAGTTCTTGCCTCTGCTCTATTGGCCTCTTTAAATACTTCTGCAGCAGATCTTTTCTCATCACAATATTTATAAGGGTCGTCAAATAAACCTAATTCATATTTAGCCATTAAAATACGCTCTGTAGCTTTATCAATTTGCGCTTGTGTTACTTTTCCTTCTTTTAAAGAAATACCAATTGAATTTAAAAAACCTTCCCCCACCATATCCATATCCACGCCTGCTTGTAATGCTTTTTCATTCACTGTTTTAAAATCACCAATACCATGGTTCACCATTTCAGGAATACCAGTATAATCGGACACTACAAATCCATTAAATTTCCATTGCTTACGAAGTACATCATCTACTAACCATTTATTGCCTGAAGCAGGAACGCCATCAATTTCATTAAATGAAACCATGACAGAGCCTACTCCTGCATCAACAGCTGCTTTATAAGGAGGGAAATATTCATTATACATTCTAACACGACTCATATCAGTAGTATTATAATCTCTACCCCCTTCAGCAGCGCCATATAAAGCATAATGCTTTACACAAGACATAATAGTGTTGTTCAATGATAAGTCGTCACCTTGATACCCATGTACCATGGCCTTAGCAATAGCTGAACTTAAAAATGCATCTTCTCCATTTCCCTCAGAGGTTCTTCCCCAACGAGGATCTCTAGTTAAGTCCACCATAGGAGAGAAAGTCCACATAATACCATCAGCACTTGCTTCATTAGCCGCAATACGCGCCGATCTTTCAATTAAGGGCATGTCCCAGGTTGAAGACATTCCTATGGGAATAGGAAAAATAGTTCTATAGCCATGAATGACATCCATTCCAAATAGTAATGGAATATGTAATCTTGTATTTTTAACCGCATACTCTTGTAACTCTTTAATTTTTGTTACAGAACGAATATTAAATACACCCCCTACTTTACCCTCTTTCACTTTTTGTGCAATATCGGAACTACTCACAGCCCCTGTTACAAAATCACTAGAAGCAGGTAGGTTCAACTGACCTAACTTTTCTTCCAAAGTCATTTTAGCAAGTAATTTATTAACAAAAGAATGCATAGCCGCATCCTTATTCGCTTGAGAAAAACTAGCTAGACTTAACAGTAGCGTAGTTAAAAATAAAATTCCTTTTTTCATAGAATGGTTTGATTTTTAGTTGAAACCTTGATTAGGTTTATTATAGTAATGATACTTATTTTAGTATTAGTAATATTAAGGCCAAATAATAGTAGATGCTGCTTTGGCAGGTATATTAAACGTATAATATTGATTATTCTGTTCTAATACAATTTGCTTCGCTGTTGATTTATTTAAAATTAAAATAGCCTTCTTGCCATTTTTTAAATTAAAACTTGTGGTGGCTAAAGATGCATCACTAGAACTACTTAAGGTTCTGATAGCACCAGGCTTAACAAACTTTGCAATTTGTCCTATAATATAATAACTCACATTTCTATTCAGTGCTTGGTCTTGAATGGTAATAGCACCCTTGCATTCAGTACAACCCAAGGGTGTATGCGGTTCATACTTGGCATCATTGGCCAAGTTCCATTCTAATACTACAGCCGACCAATTCTGTATAGTGCCAATGACAATATGTTCTAAATGCCAGATAAAATCGCCATCAAAACTACCCTTAGCCCCTGTCCACTGTTCAGTAAAATATATTTTTTTATCGGGATGCGCTGCATGCACTTCTGACAATGCTTCTTCTTTACCTAAATACAAATGAAAGGCTGTAGCAGTTGCATAGGACTTTGCTTTTGCATCGTTTAATATAGCAATGGGGTAATTCGGATGGTCGGCATTATGATCATACAAAACTACTTCCGTGTTTATTTTGGCTGCCTTTAATTGAGGGCCTAAATAATCTCTTAAAAATTCAGTTTGTTCTTCTGCATTCATTAATAAGCTGGGGTTATTGCCTCCATGCTCAGGTTCATTTTGCATGGTAATGGAATGAAGCTTAATACCCTTGGCCTGCATAGCCTTGATATACTTTATAAAATAATTAGCATAACTAGCATAATACTTTTTCAATAAATGACCGCCCATTGAAATGCCATTGGTTTTCATCCATATGGGAGGGCTCCATGGCGAAGCCATAATTTTAAGAGAAGGGTTAATAGCTAATACTTCTTTTAAAATGGGAATTAAATGCAGGGTATCCTTAGAGAGAGAAAAATGAGTTAAGGCAGAATCGGTTTCTCCTTTGGGCAAATCGCAGTAACTAAATACTTCTGGGTCTAAATCGGAAGCGCCGATACTAATTCTAATATAAGAAACGCCTAAGTCGGCTTCTGTTTGACCAAAAATTTCTTTTAATAATTGAGTTCTTTTTTCTTTAGGCAAGGCATGCATTAATTGAGCACTACCCCCTGTTAAACCATAGCCAAAACCTTCCATGGTTTGAAATGTTTTACTAGGGTCTACCTTAATTTTTATAGCATTAGCAGGTATCGCATTTGCATTGGGTAGTTTTTTAATAGAAGTTTTAGCAAATTGCAAATTACCATCTGCAGAACTAGTCCATTGTTGTGCCTGCAATAAATTCGCAGTAAAAATATTTGTAGTTACGATACTTATAAAAAGTAAAATAACCCTTATACAAGGCTTTAATTTTTGCATTTATTTATTTTATATTTCCATTTTCTTCAAAGCCTCTACTGCATAATTAGCAGCCCTTGCAGTAATAGCCATAAAAGTAAGGGAAGGGTTTTGTGTGCCTGTACTTACCATACATGATCCGTCGGTTACAAATACATTTTTACATAAATGCATTTGATTGTGCTCATTCAATAAAGAAGTAGCAGGGTCCTTACCCATTCTTACCCCTCCCATTT
This sequence comes from uncultured Bacteroidota bacterium, assembly GCA_903891965.1. GTDB lineage: Bacteria > Bacteroidota > Bacteroidia > Chitinophagales > Chitinophagaceae > Sediminibacterium. The sequence goes on along the minus strand of CAITGN010000083.1, from coordinate 4,746 downwards.
CGTGAATGTCTAAACCAGGCGCTTGTTTGGTATCACCAGAAACTATATTCTTACAACCAGCAGCCTCCAACATTTCAGAGCCCGTTTGTATAAAATCGTTCATAGATAAAATATCGTTCTGATCATAATCCACTGAAGTAATTAATTGAGGTATGCCCCATTTATCTTTTTGATCGGTACTTAATCTTACATGATTCGTTTTCTTAGGAATCGTTTCTCCTTGCATCATCATGGACACATACCAATTACCTGGTTCTGAAATGGCCTCTTTAAACTCACCACCCACGCCCTCTGCATGGGCACGACCTCTGCCTGCTCCAAAGAAAGTCATATAGCCTCTTTGAAATTGCATTTCTTGTTTATGTACATTTCTAAAATTAGGCATCATGGGTTGTGTAGGACGACGGCCATAATAGTATTCATCCATGGGTCCGTCTATGGATGCAGATAACTTACCTCTATAATTATGAAAGGCTACATATTTTCCTAATAAACCATTGTCATTGCCTAAACCATTTGGGAAACGCTTAGAAGTAGAATTTAATAAAATCAAATTTGTATTTAAGGTAGCTGCATTTAAGAAAATAATTTTAGCAAAATACTCTGTTACTTTATTGGTATTGCTATCTATGACTCTTACGCCTGTTGCCTTCTGCTTGGCTTCATCATAAATAATAGAATGCACCACAGAATTAGTTTGCAGGGTTAAATTACCTGTCTTCTGTGCCCAAGGTATAGTAGAAGCATTAGAACTAAAATAACCCCCAAATGGGCAGCCTCTTTCGCATAAGGAACGAGCCTGGCACTGGTTACGACCTTGTTCAATATGTATGGGTTTTGGAACCGTCAAATGTGCGCATCTTCCTTGCACTACATTACGGTCCTTAAATTTTTTCATAATATTAGACTGCATACCTTTCTCTACTCCTGTCATTTCCCAAGCTGGTAAGAATTCACCATCGGGTAAAGTATCTAACTTATCATAGTTACCACTTATGCCCGCGAATAATTCTACATGACTATACCAAGGCGCTAATTCATCATAAGTGATGGGCCATTCACCAAATCCATCTCTAGCAGGTCCTTCAAAATCATATCTACTCCACCTTTGTGTTTGACGCGCCCATAATAAACTTTTACCGCCTACTTGATACCCTCTAATCCAATCATAAGGTTTTTCTTGTACATAAGGGTGTTCATTGTCTTTCACAAAAAAATGTGCAGAGGTTTCATTATACGCATAACATCTGTCTACAATAGGATTGTCTTTTACAAGCTCAATGGTTTTACCTCCCCTATGTGGAAATTCCCAAGGATGTTTAGTAGCTGTAGGATAATCTTTTAAATGCACTACATCACGACCGCGTTCAAGTACTAATGTTTTTAAACCTTTTTCACATAGTTCTTTAGCAGCCCATCCTCCACTAATTCCAGAGCCAATCACAATGGCATCATAGGTTTGATTTTTTGTAGACATGGTTTGTTTATAATTTAGTTATTCTAATAATTTTTTTACTACTAAGCCTCCTACTTTCTTTCCTTGTTCCGATCCAGTATTCACACTTAATACATAATGAATACCACCGTATACTCTACTCATGGACGCCTCGGCTGCAGCAGCTTGGAAAGAATTAAATTTTCTTTTTAATCCTATATAGTGATAATCGCTAGAGTCTTCGAAAGCAAAATTCTCTCCATACAATTTAGTAAGCACAGTTGCTGCCGATGCAGTAATAGTACTATGGCCACTTGTATATTCAGGGAAAGGCGGTGTTTGTAATAATGGAGCCCAATTTTTATCTATTAATTCATTAATGACAGTTACAGGTCTCACATAACTACTTCTGTATTTTTCATCCCAACAAGAAATAAAGCCATCATATAAGGCCACTGCTGTTAGAGCAAAGGACTGAGCCGATTTTACAGGATCTGCATTAGTTTGTTTCACTACTTGCGCTGTGATACCTATCCAATGTCCGCCTGGTGTAATTTTTTTATTACCATATACCATATGACCAGCATGCTCAATTACAAAAGGGTTGTCATCCCAATACTTAGCAATTAGCTTTTGCTCATCAGTTAAATTTTTATTGATATCATACACCTCCTTCATCATACCATAGAAAGTAGTACCTGGTTTAGTTTCATATTTAGGGGGTCTATTAGGCATAAACTGTGAAGCAGAATCGAGTACCATGGGTTTCATGGTATTCCAACACCATTCTACCCCATCTAAATAATCGGGAGGTGTAGGACGCCATTTACCTGGCTCATTGCTACCTAAATATTTTTGTTTACCTCTTGAAATAGCATAGCCATCTTTTTTGGCTCTGGCTAAAATAGAACCTGCTACAGTATCGCCAAAGGCAACTGAATTTTTATAAGTGGCTTCGTCTAAATTTGCTTTGTAATTATCATACACCGACTGCTCATATTTAGTTAATGAGTCTACAGAAAATACTTTAACATTTCTAACTACTTTAAAAAAAGCCTTAGTGGCTGCTAATGTAAAATTATAATTTTTGCCTTTTTCGGGTGTAGGCATTTTACCAAAACCATTTAATTTTTCTGCGATAGAACTGGTTCCTTCTTTGGCAAATCGAATGGCTTCATAAGAAGCTAAAGAAGAGTATACATAAATTCGACTAGCTACAGGAGGTGTAAATACGTCATAAATAATTACCTGTGTTAATTGGTCTTCATTATTAATTAATACATCTACCTCATTTAAAGGCGCTGGCTTGTTTTGAGAACAAGAAACAAGAAAAAATGCAATCAACATTAGACTGTAATAGGGTTTAAAAATCTTTTTCATTTTACTTTCATTTAAGTTTGTCGAATGCGTCTAATTTAATAATTGTTTTTTCTAGTCACCCCTTTTTGGTCTATGATTGTTATCAGTTTTACCTTTTCATAATAGCTTATAAAACGGGCCGACTGAGACAAGAAAGAATTGCCATAATAAAACTCTTCTTTTCTTTTTTTACCATTGGCATATTCAATAATGGCTGTTGCATCACCCGGTTGTACATTGAAAATATTTGTCTTCTTTTTTAAGGTATACAGTTTTAAGGGCCCTCTATTTTGAGAAGCTGCTATTAAATAGCCTCCATTGGTCCCTCTCAACTTCACTAAGGCCTTTCCATTGCCAGGAATGAATATACCGCTCTCTAGTATACTTAATGGAGCAAACTGTCCTTGGCCATTCCCTTTTAGTAATAGCCCATTTAAAGCGTCATATCTGCCTACAGATACTTCCGTGCCATAATCGTTGCCATTGATAAGTATATCCAAATTTCCATCCCCATCATAATCATCTACCTGCATACCGTTTAATACAGAGAACTGGGCTTCTATGGGAAGGGCAGTCATTTCAAATTTTCCACCACCTTTATTTTGAATATAACTAGAACTTAAATTATTGGCTTTTACCACTTGGGCTGCAGCCAACTGCTCTTTAGAAAGTAATTGGTCCTTGGTCGCAGTTGCAAAAGTTTTATAGTTCTGGAATTTAGAACGCATGCCAATCATTTGCTTGACAATATCGTCTCTTGTTTGTGCAGGATATTCTTTTTTAACTTCGTCCATATGACTAGTGGGTAAGTATAAAGTAGGAAAGGCGTCATAACTTCCATTGTTATCAAAATCTTTGGCGTAAATAGAAATTGGATAAGTGTCGCTGGCTCTATAAAAAGAATTTCTTCCCGTATTACCCACTATATAATCCATATCGCCATCATTATCAAAATCGCCAGAAGTAAGCGTATTCCATAAACCTACTTGCTTATCAATGCCTGTAGTTGAAGTTATATTTTTAAATACTCCCTTTTCATTTTTTAAAAAACTTATGGGCATCCATTCTCCTGCAAGTATTAAGTCGGGCCAGCCGTCATTATCAAAGTCGGTAAATAAGGCGTCGCAGACTAAACCAATATTATTTAAATCTTTAGCTACTGTTTTGGTTGCATCGGTATACTTAACCTTGCCGTCTTTACTATCGTTTCTATAAATAAAACTTGATACAGGCTTCGGATAGTTCCAAGGGTCTACTCTACCAGATACAAATAAATCAAGGTCTCCATCCTTATCATAATCGACTGCTCTTACACATAACTTGCTAGTGGTATTCAAAGGAATGGCGCTAGTGTCTTTAGTAAAAGCTCCCTTGCCATTATTTATATATAATTGGTCTTGATAATTTTTGTCATTGGTCTTGTATTCATACCCTCCACTGGAAATATAAATATCTAAATCACTATCGCCATCTGCATCTAATAATAATATGCCCTGGTCACTATTAGCTTTATCCGCATAACTCATATTGGATAGTAAAGAAGATTGCTTAAAACTTCCATTGGCTTGTTGAAGAAAAATTTGAGCACTATGATGACTGGCACCGCCTAGAATCATATCATCTAATCCATCCGCATTCATATCCCCCACTGCAATGGCAGGGCCGTATTCTGAAAATTTATGGGGTAATAATTTTTGGATATTGAAATCAACAAAGTCTTCCTGCTCATGTGTGTAATGAATTTGCAGGGAGTCGGTTATTTCTTTAAATAAGGTTGAACTTGCAAAAATAGTATTTTCAATATTCAATAAAGGACTTGCTGGATTCCATTGAATGGTAATTTTTTCATCCACCTTAGGGTTTTTCACCAATTGTATTTGACCAGAAGGCCAGTTCACTTTAATAGAATCTATTGCATTTACTTTTCCTAAACCAAATTGTGCAATATTTTG
>CAITGN010000082.1:0-6269 GCA_903891965.1 uncultured Bacteroidota bacterium | reverse complement strand
GGGCCTATTCCTTTTAAAGTAGATCCAATTTTACTTTCCCCTTTCGCTAATTCAGAAGCTTTATCTAATGCACGGTGAGAAGGAATAATAATATTGGTTCTCTCGGAGATAAATAAATTCTTTTTTACATCCACACCCATGGCGGCCACCGCGTCACATTCTTTTTTTAATGTAACAGGGTCAAGTACCACTCCATTACCTATAATATTTATTTTGTCTTGGTGAAATATACCAGAAGGTATTTGATGTAAAACCATTTTAGTGCCATTCACATATAAAGTATGACCTGCATTTGGGCCACCTTGAAAACGCGCAATGATGTCGTAGTTAGGAGCGAAATAATCTACAATTTTTCCTTTTCCTTCATCGCCCCATTGGAGGCCTAAAATTACATCTACCATATTTGAGTATTTGAGAGAGCAAAAATAAGTCTTGGCAAGTTTATTACCTATTTAAACCCAAAATAATTGGCTCAACTTTTACACAGTCTCGGTGTCAAATCGCATAACTTGTTGAATACCGCTGAGGGACTTTATTCTTTCTACCAATTCTTCCAGTTCATCCTTATCGTGGACATATACTTTAATAGTACCCTTGAACAAGCCTTCGGTTGACTCAATAGTGAGGGCGGCTATATTTATCTTTAATTCCCCACTAATAATATTGGTAATCTTATTCACCACCCCTACATCATCAAGGCCAATAATGCTAAGGCCCGTTAGGAAGGAAATCTCTTTATTTTTAGCCCACTTGGTTTTCACCACTCTATGGCCATAGTTGGCAAGTAGTTGAGTGGCATTGGGGCAGTTGTTTCTATGAATAATAAGTCCCTTGCCCGTGCTCACAAATCCAAATACATCATCCCCTGGAATAGGATTGCAGCATTTGCCTAAAGTGTATTTAATTTTATCACTAGACTCTCCAAAAATAATTAACTCAGAATCCTTTTTAGACGCCGCTTTCATGGCGGGATTCTCTACACTTATTTCGGGACTAAGGTTCACTGGTTTAGGCGCTTCAATCTTATCGCCTATAACTTGAAATAATTTTAATTCTTTTAGGTCAATAGTTTTGGTCGCTATTTTAAATAAAAGATCTAGTTGACTAGATAATTTATAATAGTACATGACCTGGTCAATATTGTAAGGGTTGTATAGTGCACCAATGCCCTCTAATTTTCTTTGTAATGTATACTTGCCTTCTTCTGCAATAATTTTTTTCTCTTCTCTTAATGCATCTTTAATACTATTTCTTGCCTTAGCTGTTACCACACTGCTTAACCAGTCCTCTGTTGGTTTTTGCTTATTGCTCGTAATAATTTCAATTTGGTCCCCGCTTCTTAATTTATGGCTAATAGGTACAAGCTTATGATTCACTTTCGCACCAATACATTTAGAACCAATGGCAGTATGTATATAAAAAGCAAAGTCTAAGGCCGAGCTATTAATAGGAAGCATTTTTACTTCCCCCTTGGGCGTGTAGACATAAATTTCTTCTGCTAAAAAAGAAGTTTTAAAGTCTTGTAAAAAGTCAATGCCTTCTTCTTGTTGATTACCAAGCGCTTCTCTAATTTGAACAAACCATTTATCGAACCTATCTTCATTTTGAGAACCTTCTTTGTATTTAAAATGGGCAGCCAAACCTTTTTCGGCAATCTCATTCATTCTTTTGGTTCTAATCTGTACTTCCACCCATTTTCCATGAGGTCCCATCACTGTAGTATGTAGTGCTTCGTATCCATTGCTCTTGGGATTGCTTAACCAGTCTCTTAGTCTTTCTGGAGAGGGGCTATATTCATCGGTGACCATTGAATATACTTTCCAACAATCTTCTTTTTCTTTGTCTAAGTCATCATTTAAAATAACGCGAATCGCAAATAAATCATACACTTCTTCAAAGCTTACTTCTTTCTTTTTTATTTTATTCCAAATAGAGTGAATGCTTTTAGGACGTCCTTGAATTTCAAAGTCAAAACCAGCGGCCGATAATTTTTCTTTTAAAGGGCGAATGAATTCATTGATATATTTAGTGCGTTCTCTTTTGGTTTCTGCTAATTTTTTAGCAATCTCTTTATAGATAGCAGGCTCCATGTATTTCATGGATAAATCCTCTAATTCAGTTTTCACATTGTATAGTCCCATGCGGTGTGCCAAAGGAGCGTATACCCAAATAGTTTCAGAAGCAATTTTTAATTGCTTCTCTTGTTTCATGGCATCTAGTGTGCGCATATTATGCAACCTATCTGCTAGCTTAATTAAAATAACTCTGGGATCATCGGTTAGCGTTAGAAGAATTTTTTTGAAATTTTCTGCTTGCTGACTACTATTGGTATCCATCACCGTGGATATCTTGGTTAAACCATCTACAATTTTAGCAATCTCATTTCCAAATTCACTTTTAATATCGTCAAGTGCAATATCCGTGTCTTCTACTGTGTCATGTAATAAGGCGCAAATAGTACTTCTTACACCAAGGCCTATTTCTTCCACACAAATCATAGCCACCGCAAGAGGGTGTAGTACATAGGGTTCTCCACTTTTTCGACGCATGGTTTTATGCGCTTCTGCAGCCATCTCAAATGCAGTTCGAAGTAACTCTTTATCTCCCTTTTTTAATTTTTCTCTTAGTGCCCTCAATAATGCACGATAATGACGAACAATTTCTTTTTTTTCTTGTTCTTCATCTAAATTGTATTTTGTTACAATCTCAGCATCAATATCGATTGGTAAGGCTTCCATCTTATTACGAAAATACGTAAAAGCGCTAGGATTTTTACAAAGAACAAACAGATAGTGTAACTTTGAACCGCTATGCCCAGCAAAGAGCCAAAAAAAATATTTCAATTATCGCTTTTAAAGCGCGTTTTTTCATTTGTACAGCCCTACCGCTCTGTGTTTTTGGCATCTGTATTTTTGTCCATATTGCTTGCTTTCACTACCCCTGTAAGGCCTTATTTAATTCAGGCAACAGTGAATGCCGCTATTGGCAAAGTAGTCAGCCTTCCTTTTTGGGTTCATTGGTTTTTGCCAGGCAATGCTTTTGAATCGGTGATACATCTTATCTTATCCATTACTTTATTTCAGGTAGCCTTTATCATTTTCGAAACCATCATGCGCTTTTTTTTCACTTTTGGTATGGCATGGTTGGGTCAACAAGTTATTAGAGATTTACGCAATAAAGTCTATGATAAAATTATGCATTGGGAAATGCGTCAATTTGATAAAACACCTATTGGCACTTTAACCACACGTACTATTAATGATATAGAAAGTATCAACGATATTTTTTCTGACGGACTCATTCCCATTTTAGCGGACTTACTCACTATTATTGTAACGCTCACTACTATGTTTGTAATAGATTGGAGATTGACACTTATTTGTTTGATTCCTTTTCCTATTATGATGATAGCCACTTATTATTTTAAAGAAAGCGTTAATAAAAGTTTTATACAAGTTAGAAATGCGGTAGCTGCCTTAAATGCATTTGTACAAGAACATATTTCGGGTATGCAAGTAGTGCAAACTTTTGCAGCAGAAGAAAAAGAAATGTCCAAGTTTACTAAAATTAATGAAGGGCATAAAGCTGCGAATATTAAAGCCATTTTTGCCTATTCTGTTTTCTTTCCTGTGGTAGAAGTGGTGCTAGCGTTGAGTGTAGGTTTAATTGTTTGGTGGGTGGCAGATAGGTCTTTGGATGCAGGTTTACTCGTGGCCTTTATTTTATTTTTAAATCAGATATTCAGGCCCCTTCGAATGATAGCAGATAAATTCAATGTGCTACAAATGGGTATGGTGGCGGCTGAGCGTGTATTTAAAGTATTAGACAATGAAGATGTGACACTGAATGAAGGCAGTTATGCGCCAGCAAAAATTGAAGGTAAAATAGAATTTAAAAATGTTTCTTTTGCTTATAACGAACCCAATTATGTTTTAAAAAATATAAATTTTACAGTGCAAGCGGGGGAGACCATTGCACTCGTTGGGCAAACCGGGTCGGGAAAAACTTCTATTATAAGTATACTCAATCGTTTGTATCCTTATCAGTCGGGAAATATATTATTAGACGATCATGCGATTGAATCTTTTTCTTTGAATCGTTTGCGCGCATCGGTGGGTGTAGTATTACAAGATGTATTTTTATTTTCAGGTTCGGTTTATGATAATATTACACTACGCAATACCAGTATTTCTAAAGAGCAAGTACATGAAGCTGCTAAAATGATTGGCATGCACGACTTTATTATGCAATTACCAGGCGGCTATGATTATCAAGTAATGGAAAGAGGGGCCACTTTAAGTTTAGGCCAAAGGCAGTTACTAAGTTTTATCAGGGCTTTATTATACAATCCTTCTATTTTAATTTTAGACGAAGCCACTTCCTCTATCGATACTGAAAGTGAGCAGCTCATTGAAAAAGCCATTGAAACCTTAATTAAAGGCCGCACTTCTATTGTTATTGCACACCGCCTTTCAACCATCAGAAAAGCTTCTAAAATTATTGTTTTAGACAAGGGGGAAATAATGGAAATGGGTAGTCATAATGAGCTTTTAGCAGTAGGCGGTTTTTATGCAAAATTGAGTGAAATGCAGTTTGCTGCTCAGAAAAAAATGACTGGCGCATAAAGTATTGATTTTCAAGTTTTTAGAATCAATTTAAATTTCTATTTTTGCGTACAATTTCTCTTTAAATTTATTCAATTTCAGATGCTTATTTCCTATCTTTGCAGCAAATTTTGAAATTAGTATGGTCCTTCAGCGCCTAAAACCTTTATTGGTAGTCAGTTTCGTAAGTATTTTCTTATTAAATACGCTTAATTTATTCGCGAATGAAAAAGAAGCTGCTGCGAAAGAAGAAGGTAGCTTTAATGTAACCCAAACTATTTTAGAACATATTAAAGATGACCACAGCTGGCATCTATGGGGACACACTACTATTTCTTTACCCGTTATTTTATATTCACCACAAGGCTTTGAAGTTTTTTCTTCCGCTAAATTAGTAGACGAACATCATGAGCCAGTAGTTTATAAAGGAAAATCGGATTACAAATTAATAGAAGGTAAAACTAAAATTGTCAACGCTGCCGGAGAAGTAGATGTAGAAGCCAGTAAAAAATTATGGGACTTCTCTATTACTAAAAACGTAGCTAGTTTATTTATATCAGTTATTATTTTATTGCTAGTGGTATTAACTGCTGCAGGCGCTTATAAAAAAACAGGTATTTCTTCAGCCCCTAAAGGACTTCAGTCTTTCATGGAGCCTATTGTTTTATTTGTAAGAGATGAAATTGCCCTTCCTAATATTGGGGCGAAGCGTTATGCTAAGTACATGCCTTTTTTATTGACTATTTTCTTTTTAATATTAACGAATAATTTTTTAGGTCTTATTCCTTTATTTCCAGGGGGCGCGAATGTGAGTGGTAATATTGCTTTCACTATGACATTAGCCGTTTGTGTTTTTATTGTAGTGAATTTAAGTTCTAATAAAAACTATTGGGAGCATATTTTTTGGATGCCAGGTATGCATTGGTCTATGAAATTATTTTTAGCACCTATTGAATTAATTGGCGTATTTAACAAGCCTATTTCTTTAATGATACGACTTTTCGCAAACATCACTGCGGGTCATATCTTGGTATTGAGCTTGGTTTGTTTAATATTTATTTTCAAAACAGTATATGCAGCTGCAGTAGCGGTACCTTTTGTAATTTTTATATTCTTGATAGAATTGCTAGTCGCTTTTTTACAAGCTTATATTTTTACCATGCTTACTGCAATGTATATTGGAATGGCATCAGAGGAAGGGCATCATGATCAAGCACATCATTAATAATATTTATAAATTTTTTTTCAATAACAATTAAAACGTAAAAAAATGGTAGTAGGAAGTGTTGCCGCAATCGGCGCTGGATTAGCTGCTATCGGTGCTGGAATTGGCATCGGTCTAATTGGTAAAGGAGCGGTAGAAAGTATTGCTCGTCAACCAGAAGCAGTGAATGATATTCGTTCTAACATGATCGTAATGGCTGCCTTCGTTGAGGCCGTAGCTTTATTTGCGGTGGTGGTTGCCCTTTTGGGGAACGGATAATCTATCAAAAGATTCCCAAAGTATTATAGGCCCTAGCACAGGGCGAAGGGCCTATAATTTTTTAAACAATGCGTTTTAGAAAAAGATATTAAAAGAAAAGATTGTAGATAAAAGATTTTAAATCATTAAGATAAATTAAGGATTATGTTTTTAGAAATAAACCCATTAGTGTTACCAGATAT
>CAITGN010000081.1:0-4578 GCA_903891965.1 uncultured Bacteroidota bacterium | reverse complement strand
TTAGAGAAATTGCAATTGAAGGAAGAGAAAAATTTACTGGTTCAGGGCTTGCCTTCTTCTGTGGAGAAGCAGTTCGCAAAGCTTTCTTATAATAAGAATTTGACCCCTTTGTTAAAGACTCGAAAAATTGATTTTGCGCTTATTTTCGCCATCAATCAATTACAATTAAATAATATCCTAAAAGAGGTATTTTCTGCATTACATCCTGAAAGTAAATTATGGATTGCTTATCCAAAAACAACTTCTAAAATAGTATCTGATTTAAACAGAGACGCAAGCTGGGAAATTTTATCTAAGAACGATTATGAGGCAGTAAGACAAGTTACTTTAGACCATGTTTGGACTGCAATGCGTTTTAAGAAATTAGATCAAATACCTAATAGAAACAGAACCTTTGTTGAATTCAAGTCTGCCAATATTAAAGTAGATGATTTTGAAAAAAGATTAATTGCCCTTCCTATAGAATTAGATAAATTATTTGGCGCACATGAAGAAGCCAGAGAGTTCTTTATTTCTTTATCTATATTAAATCAAAAAGAATATTTAAGTTGGATCCAAGGCGCGAAGAAAGAAGAAACTAAACAAAAGCGTTTGGAATCTACTTTAGAAAAATTATTAGCAGGGAAGAATAGCCCATCCGAGAAGTAGTAATTATTTTAAGGCTCCAGGTTTGGAGCCTTTTGTTATTTCAAAATAACCGTTCCAATACTTTGCGTTAATTCTCGCTCTACTTCTTTTAAATGCTTATGTATTTGAAGTAATTGTATTTGTTCTTTTTCAGGTGCAGTCTCTAGGTCCATTTGATTTTGACTAATCATCTTTTTCACCTTTCTTAATTTAAAGTACATTAAACCTATTTCAACTTCGTTGATAATATCTTTTACATCTTCGCGTTCTGGCTTTCCTAATTTCTCATTCCATCTTGAACTTAATTCATGGTCGGGTTCAAATAAACTCACTACCCATTTTTGAACTCTTTCGTCTTCATGGTATTGAAGTGTTTTGCCATTAGGAAGCTTACCTGCATAAAACCATTTTTTATAAGCCTCTATCAAATACACCATATCCTCATTTTCTAAAGGGAAGCTTTCTATTTCATCAAAAATCCACTGTGCTACTAATTTATTTTCTTTGGTAAGTTCATTGCCATACTCAATAATTAGTTTTACTAAATTTTTCTCGTGGGCTAAATCTTTATCTGTAAATAAGTCGGTATCCTGCTGTTGTTCTTGACCTTGAGGGAAGCTAGGCATTAGAATAGCCGCTTCATCATAAGACATTTTCTTTTCTTCCTTTACTATCTTGTCTCTCTTGAACTTATTGACAAGTTGGGTTAAGCCTGTTTCGTCAATACGCAGTAGGGAAGAGCACTTCCTAACATATTCTTGTAGCTTGGTAAAGTCCTCTGGCTTATTAATTTTACTTAAGGTCTCTGCAATTTGATTCACCAAGGCATTTTTCTTATTCAAATCTCCACCCACTTCTTTTAACTGTACTTCTAATTGAAAGAGTACAAAATCTTTTTTAGCCGATTGTACAAATTCTCTAAAAGCGTCGGGTCCTACTTTATTTACATAGCTATCTGGATCTTCTTTATCTGGAATTAAAACAAGTTGCACATTTAATCCTTCTTCCAATGCCATGTCTAGACCACGCAAGGCTGCTTTCACACCTGCTGCATCTCCATCATAAATTATGGTAAGGTTCTGCGTATACTTTTTAATAAGTCTTAACTGGTCAATAGTTAAAGAAGTACCACCACTGGCCACCACATTTTCAATACCTGCTTGGTGAAGGCTTACCACATCGGTATAACCTTCTACGAGTAAACATTCATTTAATTTATCTATAGAAGTTCTTGCAAAATAAGAACCATATAAAATTTTACTTTTTACATAAATATCATTCTCGGGTGAGTTAATGTATTTAGGTGACTTATCATTTTTTGCAATTTGTCTTGCACCAAATCCAATAATTTTTCCAGTGGTATTATGAATAGGAAAAATAATACGGTCCCTATAATTATCTTGCCACTCGCCATTACGCTCTACTACTAAACCTGTTTTGGCAAAAAGTTCAGGATTGAATTGATTTTGAATTAAGGCCTTTGCTAAACTATCTTTATCGGAAGGGTTGTATCCAATTTTAAATTTTTCTACAATGGGTTTTAAAAAACCTCTATGTTGCATATAGCTTTGCGCAATAGATTCACCAGCTTCTGTATCCCAGTATTGCTTGGTGAAAAAATCCATCGCGAAGTTGTTAATCGCATATAAACTATCGGCTACTTGTTGTGCTAATTTTTGAGCAGGACTGGTCTCTGTTTCTTCAATTTCAATATTATACCTTGCTGCTAACCATCTTAAAGACTCTACATAACTATACTTCTCATGCTCCATTAAAAAAGTAATGGTATTGCCACTTTTGCCACAGCCAAAACATTTGTAAATTTCTTTCGCAGGGGAAACGGTAAAAGAAGGCGATTTTTCGTTGTGAAAAGGGCAGTTGCCTATGTAGTTGGTACCTCTCTTTTTTAACTTTACAAATTCACCCACCACATCAATGATGTCAATTCTGTTGGTAATTTGTTGTATGGTATTCGAGGTAATCATGAGGGCGAAAATAACTAATCTTAAGAGAAAATAGGGCTATTCTTGGTTCGAAAACTCCATATCGTCACTATCTAGTAATTCCCTTTCAATTTCCTCCATTTGGACAATGTCCCAAGCCTCTGATTCTGTGGGGGTCATATTCATTATTTCGGCATATTCGGTTAAATCTAGGGTATCCTGAAGGCTATCTGACAGGCAACAAATGACAAATGAGGTATTATTCTCATAGAAGCTGGCCTGACCATCTGCTAATTGGGCAATCACCGGCAACTCCCAACGGGCCACTTGCCCTAGGTTTAAAACCAGGTTTTTAGGGGCTTCAGCACCAATTTTAGCTATAATTTGGGCTAATTCTGGCACGAGATTTGAACTAAGACTATTCTCGAGAATGGTAAGAACAGTAAATTTCTCTTTGAGTTCGGTTTTGTATTGCATATGGGCTTAATAATAAAAGGTTGATAAACAAGTAATACTTAACATACTTTAGGTCAAAAATATTCGTTATTCTTGTAACAGCTCGAAATAAATATATGGATAATAATTTTTCAACACAAGTTAAGGAAATCATCTCTTATAGCCGTGAAGAGGCTTTGAGATTAGGTAATGACTTTATAGGAGCTGAGCATTTAATGCTAGGCCTTATAAGAGACCAGGAAAATACTGCGATAAAGGTATTGAAGCAGTTGAATGTAAATTTAGCAGAACTAAGAAAAGAAATTGAATTAGCCGTTAAGGATAAGTCGGGAAAGAATGTGGCGAACATTAATAGTTTGCCCTTAACTAAGCAAGCTGAAAAAGTAATTCGTGTTACGGTATTGGAAGCAAAGGCACTTAAGAGCCCGATGGTAGAAACGGAGCATTTACTTTTAAGTATTTTAAAAAACAAAGAAAACATAGCCACACAAATTTTAAATCAATTTGATATTGACTATGATTTATTCAGAACAGAATTAGGCATGATTGGATCAAATACAGATGAGCCTAGTATTCGTCCTAGGCAGAATTTCCTGAAGAAGGAGATGATGAATTTGAAGAAGAGAAAAGAGGTGGCGGTGCTGGCGCCTTTGGTGCTGCATCTAAAGCAAAACCTACAACACCTAATAAGTCAAAGACTCCTGTACTTGATAATTTTGGTCGTGATATTACCAAGCTTGCAGAAATGGATTCATTGGATCCTATAGTAGGTCGTGATGCAGAAATAGAAAGAGTGAGTCAAATTTTAAGTAGAAGAAAAAAGAATAATCCCATATTAATAGGTGAGCCGGGTGTGGGTAAGACGGCCATTGTAGAAGGTTTAGCACTTCGTATTGTGCAAAGAAAAGTAAGCCGTGTCTTATTTGATAAGCGTGTTATTTCTTTAGACTTAGCAGCACTTGTTGCAGGTACTAAATACAGAGGACAGTTTGAAGAGCGTATGAAGGCCATTATGAATGAGCTTGAAAAAAACAGAGACGTTATTTTATTTATAGATGAAATACATACTATTGTGGGTGCCGGTGGAGCAAGTGGTTCCTTAGACGCTTCCAATATCTTTAAGCCAGCACTAGCGCGTGGAGAATTACAATGTATTGGTGCATCTACCTTAGATGAATACCGTATGCATATTGAAAAAGATGGAGCCTTGGATAGACGTTTCCAAAAAGTAATTATCGAACCACCAAGTGTGGCCGATACGATCACCATCTTAAATAATATCAAATCTAAATACGAGGATTATCATAGCGTAGTATACGATCAAGAAGCCATTGAAGCTTGTGTGAAATTAAGCGACCGTTATATGACCGACCGTTTACTTCCAGACAAAGCCATTGATGTATTAGATGAAGTGGGTGCAAGAGTGCATCTAAAAAATATTAATGTGCCTTTGGATATTGTTGATTTAGAAAAACAAATTGAAGAAGTTAAGAACGAAAAAAATAGAGTGGTGAAAAGCCAACGCTTTGAAGAAGCGGCTAGCTTAAGAGAT
>CAITGN010000080.1:0-2791 GCA_903891965.1 uncultured Bacteroidota bacterium | reverse complement strand
ATTGAAATGTATAGCGATATGAAACGTTTGAACAAAAAAGTTTGGTTATTGGTATACAATAATGAAGCCCATAATTTAGTAGAGCGTAGAAATAGAAAAGATATTCAAATAAGAGAACAACAATTCTTCGATAGTTATTTAAAAGGTGCACCCATGCCAGAATGGTTATCAAAAGGAGTACCTGCTGTAATGAAAGGAAGAACCTGGGGTTTGAATTATTAATTGACATTAAAAAGCCCCGAAATATCGGGGCTTTTTTTTATACTTTAATTATACTTTTTTATACTTAGTTTATACATATTGAAACCACTGTCTATTGGGATCCCAATTTTCAATTTCTTTTCCTACTGCTGATAAGAATTTAGAACCCATGGCACCATCTACAATACGGTGGTCGTAGCTCATACTAATAAACATCATGTGACGGACTAGTATAGCATCACCAGAAGGCGTTTCTACAACAACTGCTCTTTTCTTAATAGCACCTAATGCTAAAATAGCAACCTGTGGTTGATTAATAATAGGAGTTCCCATAATACTTCCAAAAGAACCTACATTGGTCACTGTGAAAGTACCCCCTTGGGTATCTGTAGGTTTTAATTGACCATTTCTTGCTGCTTGTGCTAAATTATTAACGGCTTTTGTAATACCTACAATACTTAATTGATTGGCGCCTTTAATAACGGGTACGATTAAATTACCAGAAGGTAGGGCAGTAGCCATTCCTATATTAATATCTTTTTTAAGAATAATTTGGTCGCCTTGTAAACTACAATTAATCATTGGGAATTGCTCCAGCACTGTCGCAATCGATTCCAAGAACATAGGTGTATAAGTAATCTTAGTACCTTCTCTTCTTTCAAATAATTCTTTTACTTTATCTCTCCATACCACCATATTGGTTACATCTACTTCTACAAATGAAGTGACATGTGGACTGGTTTGAACACTATCCACCATATGCTTGGCAATTAATTTACGCATACGATCCATCTCTATTATTTCAGTAGTCCCTGAAACAATTACTTCATTAGGATTCGCCAACTTAGTGGATTTTGAAGCAGAGAAATTAGAAGTTGTATTTTCATAAACATCTAATGGCTTATTCAGTATAGCTCTTGCAGGAGCTTCCTTATTTATTTGATTTTGACTAATGGGTTCATTGCTAGTTTGCTCAATTGAGCTAGGCGTAGGCAAATGAATAGCCATTTTTTTACGGGCAATAAAATCTAAAATATCCTTTTTGGTTATTCTACCATTAGTACCTGTACCATTTATATGTTGTAATTCATCCATACTCACCCCTTCGTTTTGCGCAATATTTAAAACCAAGGGTGAATAAAATTTAGCTTCTTGTGTGGTATTAGTATTCATCTGTAAGTTAGTAGACTTCACAGATTCTATCATTTTATTTTCTTGAATAGGAGCTGCCTTCATTTGAATAGGAGCAGAAGGAACATAAGGTACTTCTTCAATAACAGCAGGCTCGCTGGTTACTATATTTTCAATTATAGTATCTAGTTTCTTTTCTACCATTGGAGCGGCTATAATAGGAGCAGAGACATTCGCTGTTGTGCTAATTCTTGCAATAACGGTTCCAATAGGAACCACAGCATTTACTTCAAATAAAATTTCTGTAATAACACCTTCTGTAGTGGAAGGAATTTCGCTGTCTACCTTATCGGTAGCTATATCCAAAAGTGTTTCATCCAATTGAATAGTATCACCCACCTTCTTATGCCATTTTAAGATGGTTGCCTCCATGATACTTTCACCCAACTTAGGTAAAACTAGATCCACAATTGGCATATGAGTTAATTTTAGCAAAAATAAGACTAAATCTTATTGATTATTAATAACCTAAGCAAATTTATAGCCTGATTAGCCGTTACCTCTATATTCCTTAATCTATCAAACCTGAGATAAAAAACCTTGGAGACCACTTTTTCTCTATTGGCAACACCCACCCAAACCATTCCTAATGGCTTTTCGTCGGTTTGGCCACTTGGCCCCATGATACCACTCACTGAAATAGCGTAATCTGTATTCATTTTGGCTCTTACAGCCAAGGCCATTTGTTCAACGGCTTCTTTACTAACAGCACCCACCGTTTGTAAGATTTCTGTAGGAACGTCTAAAAATTCGGTTTTAATACGATTATCATAACTAATAATGCCTCCCGTGTAAAACTGAGAAGAACCAGCATTTTTGGATAATAAATGACCAATATAACCACCTGTGCAACTTTCTGCAGTCGATACTGTTTGTTTCTTTTGTTTTAATAAATTACCCACCACCATTTCCATGGTTTCATCGGCATCGGTGACTAAATATTCATTCACTGCTATCTTTAAAGCCTCAAATTGGGTATTCAATTCTTTATCCAAGGCTTTTTCATCTTGACCTGATCCGGTAAGTCTAAGTCGAACCATACCAATATTAGGCAAGTAAGCAAGCTTAATGAAAGCAGGCAAAGCATTTTCAAAATGGGCAATATGTTCTGCTAAAAAAGACTCTCCAATACCTGCGGTTAAAAGTGTTTTATGCGCAATAAAATGGGAGCTAAATGCTTTTTGTATAACTGGTATCACTTGATTTTCTGTTAACCATCTCATTTCATGAGGCACACCCGGTAATGAAAAATAATAAACACCTTCTTTTTTAAATAACATTCCAGGAGCTGTTCCTTTTTCGTTAAATAAAACTTCACAAACATCTGGCACTTCAGCTTGCTTTCTATTTCGATCAATCATGGGTCTTTTATGTATCGTCTCAAAAATATGAGTGATAT
>CAITGN010000079.1:0-2447 GCA_903891965.1 uncultured Bacteroidota bacterium | reverse complement strand
GTTCGGTTTCTTTTAAATAATGCAGTATAGCACCTGCGGCCATGATACCCAATTTTTGTTCTGCAATACCAAAACCTTTTAAAGTACTTGTTTGAAATTGCTTTAATAATAGTTCTGTGGCAAAGGCTTCATCAAATATCCAAGCATCTAATCCATAAGTATAAAATCCATTACCAAAATTTTCTTTAAAAGAGGCTTGATAATTTTTAGGATGTAAAATTTCTGCTGGTTGTAAACTTTGTAATAATTTATCTAAATAATCCGTGCTGCCTTCTGCAATTAAAAATTCTCCCGTTGTAATATCTAAAAAAGCAATGCCACCTTTTTCATTTTCTACATAAATGGCTGCTAAGAAATTATTGTTTTTATGTTCTAGTAATTTATCGTTAGTGGCTATGCCAGGCGTAAGCATATCGGTCACACCTCTTTTTACAATTCCTTTTACCGATTTAGGATCCTCTAACTGATCACAAATAGCTACACGGTGTCCCGCTTTCACTAATTTATGCAAATAAGTATCTAAGGAGTGGTGGGGAAAACCTGCTAATTCACTAGAGGAAGCAGCTCCATTATTTCTTTTGGTAAGGGTAATGCCTAAAACTTTGGAGGCAACAATGGCATCTTCACCAAATGTCTCGTAAAAATCGCCCACGCGAAATAGCAAAATGGCATCGGGATATTTTTGCTTAATAGCCCGGTGTTGTTGCATGAGTGGCGTATCGGCACTTGATTTTGACATGGTGGACAAACCTACATAATTTTTCATAAAAAGCCTACTTTTGCATATGCGCAAACTAAGCATGGACGAGTTGGGACGAAAGTCGGTGGCCGACTTTAAATTGGCCGACAAAAAGCCCCTGGTGGTGGTCATGGATAATATCCGTAGCATGCACAATGTGGGCAGTGTTTTTAGAACCTCCGATGCTTTTTTAATTTCAGGTATTTGCCTTTGTGGGTTTACACCTCAGCCTCCTCATAGAGATATTCATAAAACCGCTTTAGGCGCCACAGAATCGGTAGACTGGGTCTATTATGAAAATACCTTTGATGCAGTCACTGCTTTAAAAGAACAAGGTTATAAAGTATTTGCCATTGAACAAACCCAGGGATCTATATCTTTGGAAAACTTCAAAACCTACTTAAGTAACGCATCCAATGATGATGTTTATAAAGAATCAAATAAAGAATTAGCCTTTGTGTTTGGTAATGAAGTGGAAGGAGTGAGCGATGATGTATTGGCTATTTGTGATGGAGCCATTGAAATTCCACAATATGGCATGAAGCATTCTTTAAATATTTCAGTAGCCGCTGCTATTGTTTTATGGGAGATGGTGAGATAGGTATTAATAGAAATAAGTTAGGTGTAGAAGAAATAGGATAGGTATAGATAGAAGAGTAAATTATAATTAATAGAATTAAAAATATGTCGGCAGTAAAAAATTATTTGAGCTTGGTTAAATTTTCGCATACCATTTTTGCATTACCCTTTGCATTTATTGGTTTTGTGCTAGGCGTGAGAGCACAGTGGATGGCTCAACTTCCAGTAGAACATTTTTTCTTAAAATTCTTTTTAGTATTGGTTTGTATGGTAAGCGCGCGTTCTACTGCCATGGCATTCAATAGGTATTTAGATAGACACTTTGATAAGTTAAATCCAAGAACAGCTATAAGAGAAATTCCAGCGGGTATTATTAAAGCAGAAAAAGCCCTGGTATTTATATTTATTAATATGGGCGTATTTGAGTTGGCTAGTTTTTTTATTAATAGTATTTGTTTTTATTTATCGCCTGTGGCTTTATTTGTAATTTTATTTTACAGTTATACTAAGCGTTTTACTTATTTATGTCATTTGGTTTTAGGCATTGGACTTTCTTTAGCGCCCATTGGTGCTTATTTAGCAGTAACAGGCAGCTTTGCCATATTGCCCTTGTTGTTTTCTTTTGCCGTTGTATTTTGGGTAAGTGGTTTTGATATTATTTATGCGCTGCAGGATATTGATTTTGATAAATCACAATCGCTGTATTCCATTCCAAGTTATTGGGGTTTACATAAAGCTTTAAGCATTGCAAGAGTACTACATGTATTTTCTGCAAGTTTTGTGATAGCTGCTTATTTTATAGGGGGCTTTCATTTTGTTTATTTAATGGGGTTATTGGTTTTTGTGGGTATGCTATTGTATCAAAATAGTATTGTCAAACCTAATGACCTAACTAAAGTAAATATTGCCTTTATGACGGCTAATGGAATTGCCAGTATTGTATTTAGTTTTTTTGTGATTGCGTCAATAGTTATAGAAATGATGTCTGCTAATAATAATTTTATTCATTTTAATTAAAGAACCTTGGCTAGAATAATTTGTATTGATTACGGTGGAAAAAGATGCGGCTTAGCAGTAACCGACCCTTTGCAAATTATTGCAACGGCACTTACTACCGTGGATACAAAAG
>CAITGN010000078.1:0-4067 GCA_903891965.1 uncultured Bacteroidota bacterium | reverse complement strand
CACAGAAAAAACGAATGCAGATGATTTAGTGGCTTTGTTAAAATCAAATGGCGCGATTGAAACCGATATACAAATTGCAGAAGAGGAATGGTGGTTTGGTACTTATGATAATGAAACGCAACTTGCGGGCTAAGCATAGATAAAATAAAACAATTAGATCAAGTATAATCTAACGAATACGATGAACAAAAAAAATAACATTAATAAGAATCTGCTTTTAACCATTGCTATAGCAACTATTGCCTTGCTTAGTTGTAACGAAGTGAAGCGTACACCCGGCACTGTCTATATGCCCGACATGGCCTATAGCCGTGCTTATGAATCCTATGCAGATCATAGCAATTTAACAGAAAAAGGTATTCATTATGATAACCTTCCTGTAGCAGGTACCATTGCGCGTGGTAAGGAGATGCCTTTCCCTTATGCAAAAGATAAAGCAGGCGATACAACGAATTACAATGCTTCTAAATTAGTACCCAATCCTATCGATTCTTTAAGTGTAAGAGAGGCTGCTGAAGCAGAGCGTTTGTATTTAGTGAATTGTGGCATTTGTCATGGCACTAAATTAGATGGCAATGGTCCTTTATATAAAGATGGCAATGGTCCTTATGCTGCAAAGCCTGCTACTTTAGTGGGTGATGCCAAATATGAGAACATGCCAGCTGGTCAAATGTTTTATTCTGTGGCTTACGGAAAAAACTTGATGGGTTCTTATGCATCACAATTGAACAAGCGCCAACGCTGGATGATTATAAAATATATTAAGAATAAACAAAAGAAGTAAGATGGCATCTATTAAAGAGCAATTCGAAATTCCTGGTAATCTTAAAACATGGTCTTATGCATTAATAGGCATAGGCGCCGCTGCTTTATTGTATGGTATGTTTACCAAAGGATTTAGTTCAGACGAACATGAGCAAGTACATTTTTGGGGAACCTTAATGTACAATACTATTTTTTGGACTTTAGTAACAAATGCTGCTATGTTCTTTATATGTTTTAACACTATGGCACAAGCAGCTTGGATGCAATCTTTCAGAAGAATTGCAGAAGCTATTTCAACTTTAGTACCCATTTTTGGTGGCATTACTTTATTAGTATTATTCTATGTAGTATTAAGTCATAATCATCATATCTATCATTGGTTAGATGCGGAAGCAGTGGCCAAGGATCCTATCTTAAAAGGGAAGGCTGGTTTCTTGAATCCTACTTTCTTTATTATATGGACTTCACTTACTATAATTCTTTGGAGTTATTTCGGATACAGAATGCGTCAAATTAGTTTAGAAGCAGACATCGCTCCAATGGATCACGAAACTGCACATAAATTTAATATTAGAAGCATGACCCGCTCAGGATTTTTCTTAGTGTGGTTTGGTTTAACAGTAGCTTCTACTATTCCTTGGTTATGGTTAATGAGCCTTGACGCTCATTGGTATTCTACTATGTATAGCTGGTATACTTTCGCAAGTTCATTTGTGGCAGGTATGGCCTTAATTGCTTTATGGTTAGTGTACATGAAAAACAAAGGCTATATGGAATTATCAAACAGCGAGCACTTACATGATGTAGGTAAATTCATGTTTGCCTTCTCTATATTCTGGACTTATTTATGGTTCTCTCAATACATGCTTATTTGGTATGCAAATATTCCTGAAGAAACTGTTTACTTCAAGCACCGTGTGCAAGGAGCCTACAAGCCTATTTTCTTCTTGAACTTATTTATTAATTTCCTTTGCCCATTAATTATATTAATGAAGCGTTCTGCTAAACGTAATTTTACTTTAGTAGCCTTCATGGCAGTACTTATTTTATTTGGACACTGGATTGATTTTTACCAAATGGTAATGGGTTCTTTAATGAAAGAGCACGTTTCATTAGGTTGGTTAGATTTTGGTATTTTATCTTTCTTCGTTGGTGTAATGATATTAATGGTAGCGCGCTCTTTAGCAAGCAAGCCTTTAATTCCAAAATACCATCCTTTCCTAAAAGAAAGTATTATTCATCAAGTATAATTATTGATTTAGAAAAAACGAATTATGAGTTTATATTTATCTGTTGCAATCATCGTCTTTATTTTTGTGGTAATTTTTCAAATTGCCAAAGCAAGTGAGTACGTATCCATTTTAAAAGGCGAAGAAGCCAGTCGTCAACAAAACAACAAAATCAACGGATTTTTGATGGTTGCTTTTTTGGTCCTAGGCTTTATAGGTATTTACGTTTGTAATAAAGCCTATTACGGTAAAACACAATTAGCACAAGGTGCGGCAAGTGTTCAAGGAGAGAAAGTAGATGAAATGCTTTTTGTGACTTTAATTATTACAGGTATTGTATTTGTAATTACCCAAGTATTATTATTCTGGTTTGCGTACAAATACCAAGAAGATAAAAATAGAAAAGTATTTTTCTTTGCACATAGCACTAAACTAGAATTAATTTGGACAGCGATTCCTGCCATTGCATTAACTGTTCTAGTAGTGTTTGGTTTACGTAACTGGTTTTTCTTTACAGGAGAACCTCCTAAGAATGCCATGGTGGTAGAAGTTACTGGAAAACAATTTGGATGGATATTCCGTTACCCAGGAAAAGACGCTGTATTTGGAAAAAAATATTATAAGAATATCGACCCTGCTACCAACTCTGTGGGTATTGTTTGGGACGATACTTATTCTAAAGACGATATTTTATTGGAGCAAACTATGTATGTAGTAAAAGGTACTCCAGTTAAATTAATACTTGGTTCAAGAGATGTAATTCATGATGTAGGGTTAACGCATTTCCGTTTAAAGATGGACGCTGTACCAGGTATTCCTACTACTATGTGGTTTACACCTTTATATACCACTAAAGAAATGCGTGAGAAAACAGGTAATCCTAATTTTGCTTATGAAATTTCTTGTGATCAAATGTGTGGAAATGGCCACTACTCTATGAAAGGAGTAATTGAAGTGGTAGACCAAGAAGAGTATGATTTATGGATGGCGAAACAAAAGCCACAATACTTCACTGCTTTTCCTGAAAAGGATCCCACTGCAGTGCCGGTAGCAGCAGCAGATACTACTGCGAAAGTAGCTACAGCAAAAATGTAAAAACAATAATTGAAAGATTAAAATATTTAAATAAAAGGTATGAGTCACGAAGCAGCATTACATAATCACGAAGGGCATGAAAGTCACGGACACGATGATCACGGTCATCATGAACACCATGATACTTTCTTAACTAAATATGTATTTAGTCAAGACCATAAAATGATCGCGAAGCAATTCTTGATCACAGGTATGGTTTGGGCAGTATTAGGTGGTTTAATGAGTGTATTATTCCGTTTGCAATTAGGTTATCCTGATGCAAGTTTTCCTTGGTTAGAATCTCTTTTAGGTAAGTGGGCGAAGGGTGGTCAAATTACACCAGAAGCTTATTATGCTTTAGTCACTACACATGGAACGGTATTGGTATTCTTTGTATTAACAGCAGGCTTGTCTGGTACTTTTGCAAACTTTTTAATTCCACTTCAAATTGGTGCACGCGATATGGCGTCTCCATTTTTAAATATGTTAAGCTACTGGTTCTTCTTTACTGCAAGTATTGTCATGTTATCTTCTTTATTTGTTGAAACAGGACCTTTCAGTGGTGGTTGGACAGCCTATCCTCCATTGTCTGCTTTACATGACGCCTCTCCTGGTTCTAAAACAGGTATGGATTTATGGATTATCGCGATGGCCTTATTCGTTGTCTCTTCTTTATTAGGAGGCTTGAACTATATCGCTACTATTTTGAACATGCGTACAAAAGGAATGAGCATGACGCGTTTGCCTTTAACTATTTGGGCATTGTTCTTTACAGCAGTATTAGGGGTATTGTCTTTCCCAGTATTATTGTCTGGTATGATCTTATTAATTTTTGATAGAAACTTCGGAACAAGTTTTTATCTTTCTGATATTTATGTAAATGGTGTGGGCGCTTTATCCAATGAAGGCGGTTCTGCTATTTTATTCCAACATTTATTCTGGTTCCTAGGTCACCCTGAGGTATACATTATCTTATTACCAGCCATGGGTATGGTTTCT
>CAITGN010000077.1:0-5217 GCA_903891965.1 uncultured Bacteroidota bacterium | reverse complement strand
TAGGCCCCCTGGGGGTACTGTGCATAGTCATGAAGTATATTATATATTTCATTCACCCCCGACTGCTCATTTACCACTTTAGTTGTTGCATGCATCCATGACCATGCATAACTTGCATCAAATACCGAATGATAGGCGACATCCTCGCATTCTGCTAACCAAAATAAAGGTTTAATGGTCTCGCAGACTTTTCTTGCAGTCATCCAAAAATCAAGTGGCACTAAATCTGCCATATCAGATCTAAAACCATCTATATTAAAAGTACGCACCCAATACTGCATGGCGCCAATTAATGCTGCGCGCATGTCTTGGTTTTCAAAATTTAAATCTACTACATCCTCCCAACCATTTCTTTCTGTAAAGTTTCCATCTTTGTCTTGACTAAACCAATTAGGATGTTCATCCATCCATTCATGTTCTCTTCCTGAATGATTGGCCACCCAATCAATCATCACTTTCATCTCATGTTTATGGGCTAATTGAATCAGGGAAAGAAAATCTTGTTCTGTTCCAAACTCAGCATTCAATTTCGTATAACTACTACATGCATAATAGCTGCCTAAACTACCCTTGCGCCCTTTTTCACTAATGGGTGTTACAGGCATGAACCATAAAACTTCAACCCCCATTTCTTTTAATCTTGGAATATGCGATTCGAATGCTTTAAAAGTTCCGGCTTCCGTATACTGTCTAAGATTAACTTCATAAATAGTTTTATCCTTAATCCAATCTACCGTTTTAAAACTTGCATCCATTTAATTTCAATTTTTAAACCATTTTTTATTAACTTGGCCAACACATGAGTAACACTAAGCCAGCTTTAGAGCGCAAATTAAGTCTTTTACACGCAACGGCCATCAACATGATTGATATGGTGGGCATTGGTCCCTTTGTGGTCTTAAGTGTGGTAGCCCAAATTATGGGAGGCCCTTATTTTTTATATGCATGGATTGCAGGTGCCCTACTTTCTTATTTAGATGCCATGGTATGGAGTCAATTAGGTGCGGCTTTACCAAGAGCAGGGGGAAGTTTTCATTTTTTAAAGGAAGGTTTTGGAGAAAAAGCTGGATCACTGATGAGCTTTTTATTTGTTTGGCAAACCATGATTCAAGCGCCCCTCGTGATTGCTTCTGCGGCTATTGGATTTTCACAGTATGCCAATTACTTTTTTCATTTAAGCTTTATACAAGAAAAAGCAGTGAGTGGACTAGTGGTTATACTCGTTATATTATTACTGTACCGAAAAATTGAATCTATCGGAAAAATTTCCGTGTTTTTATGGGTAGGTGTATTGGGTACCATGGGTTGGATTATTTTTGGAGGTGTGGCGCATGGCAATTTTCTAGAACCCATCAAACATGTAAACGATGGCTTTACCCTGCAGCATGGTTTTGTGGCAGCCCTGGGATTTGCCAGTGTAAAAACTATTTATAGTTATTTAGGTTATTATAATGTTTGTCATTTAGGAGGGGAAATAAAAAACCCAAGTAGGAATATTCCAAGAAGCATGTTTATTTCAATTACGGGTATTGCTATTTTATATTTAGCCATGAATGTAAGTGTTGCCAGTGTGCTACCCTTTCAAACTATTGTGAATAGTAAATTTGTAGTGAGCGATTATATACAAGCGTTGTATGGCCCCACTGCAGGTGCCTTTGCTACTGTACTCATATTAATGGTGGCTTTCGCTTCTTTATTTTCTGCCACTTTGGGCTATAGCAGAATTCCTTATGCAGCAGCACAGGACAGGTCCTTCTTTCCTTTTTTTAAAGAACTACATCCTAGATTACATTTCCCGCACCGCTCCTTATTAGTACTAGGAGGCATTGCCTTTGTGTTTAGTTTATTATTCAGACTGAAAGAAGTGATTGATGGCATTTTAGCCATGCGTATTCTAATTCAATTTATAGGACAGGCCTTTGGTCTTTTGTTATTGTATAATAGAAAAGGCAAAGGTTTTTTCCCATGGAAAATGCCCCTATATCCCCTGCCTTTATTTTTAGCTATAATTATTTGGGGAGGTATTTTCTTTTCAACGGGCACTAAAATGATGTTAAGTGGCCTCACCGTTATTAGCCTTGGACTAATTGCCTATTTTGTTGCTAAAAAGTTCAAATGGATTGGGGCGCTAAGTACTGATGGAAATAATGAACAAGGAAAAGAAGCGTAAAATTACACTAGCGTTACAAATTTTATAGGAGCAAGGATAACTATTTACTTCTAGTACCAATTCCACTAATAAGTAGCCCAATAATAAGACCTAGAATTAATCCAATTTTAACATTCTTAATTAAGTAGCCTACACCTAAGCCAATAATTAATAAAGTTAAAATGCTCACATTGCGTCTCATAAGATTCAATTAAATTTATTAATGCTTGGGAAGGGAGATAAGATTGGCTAATAATTTATAAGCTCCGGGATTCCCTGCTGGAAGTTGTCTAAATAAAACCAAACTCAAATACACCATATTCCCTTTTCCATAAGGGGCAATTAATAAACTACCTGTAGAAGGGGTTTCTCCTTTATCGTTCATAGAAAGCGGCGCTTCAAAATGGGTGTCGACATTTTCTGCCATATAGGTACTTCTTTCTTGTACCCAGTTATCAAAATCGGGCTTCTCTATTTTATTAGGAAAATTAAGTACTGAATGTGTAGGTAAAACAAAATCAACAGGTACATTCTCTTGAGTGACTCTTTTTCCTGAGTTGACTGTAAAAGCATAAGGGCCCACTTTCACTTTACGAATACCTACTTGATTGCTTTTTAAATATTGTACAATTAAATTACCGCCCTGTGCAATGTATTCATTTAATACCTCATTTTGGGTGGTTAAAAATTCATACATATTATAGGCTCTAATACCCACTACAATGGCATCAAAGGTTTTTAATTTACTGAGTTCTATATCGCTTTCTTTTAAAACAGTTACTTGATAGCCAAGTTCAATAAGGGCTTCTGGCAACTTATCTCCTGCTCCATCTATATAACCTACTTTAGTACCCTTAGTTTTTACAGTAAGCTCTACTAGTTTAGTAGTTGCTGGAGAAAAATAAGTGATAGTAGGAATATGATCATACTGAATAGTTCTTTTATACAATTGATTTAAGGCCGTTGGTGAATTTTGACTAGCCAGTTTTACCTCCACTTCTTGATGCACAGTACTACCCGTATGATCAATTTCTTGATAGCCTAATTTGACAGGCTTACCTGCATTCATTAATACTACTTCTTTGTCGTACTTAGTTTCATGCGTAGGCACTACTACAATGGGCTGGAATACATCTCCCTTGGTTGGGTCAACATATTTATACTGAATAGGAATAGTAAAACTAAAACGCTGGCCTTCTATAAGTATATTACAAGTTGCAGTAAATACAGGATCGTTTTCTGCTTTACCAATAAGCATTTGGTCGTTCACTACAAACATACCTTCCGTTTTTGGTTCTACTAACCAATAAGGTTGTGATATAGCTTGGGTATTGGATACTTTGAAGTTATAGTCCCAACTCAAATTTTGATTACGCAGAAGTGTTTTGCCAAAAATGGAATCTTTACCAGGTAGTGTACCTTTTTCTAAAACAGAAGACGCATTTGATCTTTGATTTAAAAACAATTGCACTTGTAATGAACTACCAGGAAATACTTCTTGTAGTTGTGTACTGGCTTCCATATAAATTCCCGCTGCGTCTTTAATAATAGACTGCAGTTCAGTTAATTTATAATTTCTCCAAAGAGAATTCGGAAGCGCCGCAATTAATTTATATACATTGACTAAAGCAGGAACCGAATTTTCCGGATGCTCTATTTCATAATGGCTAACAATGTCGTTAATAGCAAGCTGGATATTGGGTGCTTGCAATCTATCCCAATTCGTAGAAACTCCTTCCATGATATCCGACTTTGGAATATCGCCACCGGTGGTTTCAAAAAATTCGAAACTAGTGCCTCTTCTTCTTGGTCTACCTTCTCCTTGGCTTTTATGCATAGTTCTTGCTTCAGCTCCAATTTCACCATAACTTTTTCCAATAGTAGCATTATAACCACCTACTTCAATATTTAATTGACTGCTATTAGTGGTATTCACCGTTCCAAAATTAAATGTATTCCAAAGTATGCGTTTTGCTTTCCATGGCTTTACACCATATTTAAATTGTTCTGTAAACTTGGTGCTATCCGCAGCCGCTATATATGCCTCATTGGCAATAATGGCAGAAGCTGAATGATGACCATGTCCTGCTCTTGCATCTCTTGGGAAACGCGTAATAATAATATCGGGTTGAAACTTTCTAATTACCCAAACCGCATCACTTAATACTTGTTCATGATTCCAAATAGTTAAGGCTTCCTCAGAAGATTTACTAAAACCAAATTCATAGGCTCTAGAAAAATATTGTTCCGCACCATCTTGTGCACGTGCTGCTAATAATTCCTGGGTTCTAATTAATCCTAATTCCACACCTTGCTCTTTACCTAATAAATTTTGACCTCCGTCGCCTCTGGTTAAACTTAAATAAGCAGTTCTAAACATTCTATCCTTGGTTAAATAAGGAAGGAAACTATTATTTTCATCATCTGGATGCGCTGCTACATATAATACGCTACCCACTACCCCCATTTTTTTAATTTGGGCATAGATATCGGCACTGTTCTTTTGCGCCATCAAAGAAGCCGTTAATAAAAGGCAAGTAGTAGTGAGAAGAACTATTTTACGCATGGTTTAATTTGTAATTTATACCCTTTAATGATTTTATTTACCGTTAAAGAAAACCGCATTGGCTAAAATTAATTTTCCACCCTCCCAGAAATTTCTGAAAATAGGATCATCTGCCATATACACTAATTTGCCAGATCCTATTTCTTTAACGCCTATTACTACCCCTTCTTGTAAGGCAGCCCTTGCTTTAACGCCCGCAAAACCTGTCATATAGCTTTCTTTTTTTAGTAAGCCTACATTCCATGCTTCATTACTAGGTTCGTAAGTAACCATATCTTGTTTTAAATCATAAAAAATTCCATTAGTACCAAAACCAATAGGATGAGATGCATCTAAAAACACTTTATAAATTGCACCCGGAATAGAACTTTGTAAAGCGTCTACCACTTTGTCTCCGTATTTACTTGTTTTATTAATATCTGCCTTATCGTTTTTAGTAATCTCTTTCATTTTAAAACCCCAGTCTGCATTGGTAGATAATTGTTGCGCCGCTGTTTCAAAT
>CAITGN010000076.1:0-3908 GCA_903891965.1 uncultured Bacteroidota bacterium | reverse complement strand
GGACCATCCAATTATTAGAGACGAAGAAGTTTGTTTTGAATCTTCTTTCAAAGCCATTCAACTTGCCAAAAAATTCGATGCAAGATTACATATTCTACATATTAGTACTGCTAAAGAATTACAATTATTCTCCAACTTAAGAACTTTAGCAGATAAAAGAATTACGGCAGAAGTTTGTGTACATCATTTACATTTCACCGCCAACGATTATGCTGCATTAGGTAATTTAATTAAATGTAACCCTGCTATTAAAGCGCCAGAAAATAAAAATGCATTGTGGGAAGGCTTATTGAATGACCAATTAGATGTGATTGCTACCGATCATGCCCCACATACCTGGGCCGAGAAACAAGAGGCTTATGCGCATGCACATGCAGGCCTACCCTTGGTTCAACATGGCCTAATGCTCATGCTTAAATATGTGGAAGAGGGAAAAATAAGTATGGAAAAAATGGTAGAAAAAATGAGTCATGCGGTAGCTACCTGTTTTGAAATTAAAGACCGTGGTTTTATTAGAGAAGGATACCACGCCGATTTAGTACTGGTTAAAAAAGCGCCTTATACTGTTAGTAAAGAAAATATTTTATACCACTGCGGATGGAGCCCCTTTGAAGGTAGTAGCTTCCCTTATCAAATTAATACCACTTTTGTGAATGGATATAAAGTGTACCATGAAGGTGTATTTAACGAAGCACAAAAAGGACAACGCCTTCAATTTACAAGAAGCTAAAAGTAAATTGTATGCAGGTTGATAAAATTACTTTAAAGGATATTGGCTTATTTGATAACGAAGAGTCCATAGGTTTAATAACACATCTTAACTTTTGCAAAACGAATGGCGGCAGGGCTCAATTAGATATATATCTTTCACATCCACTTTCTAGTATCTCTTCCATTGAACAAAGACAAAATGCCATCAAGCATTATATAGATGAAATTGATTTTATAGAAGCCATGAAAATTACCAATGGCAGTAGCTTAGTCATTGAAAAATTTTTTGACACCGGTTTTAAAAGTATTCCTACTCAAATTAGTTTGCCTGCTGCCTATTGGTATCAGTTCATGAGCGCTTCCGACTATTCCTTACTTCGTTACTCATTAGAATATTTAATTTTATTCTACGATCAGTTACAAAAATGGGTAGCGGTTTTTGAATCAAAAAAAGACAATACTATTATTGAACTACTCGTTCAAAAAATTAAAAAATACACCAACCACCCTTCCTTAGCTGCCCTACCACCTGCTCATAAGTTAGACAACCCACAAACTGTATTGTCTCTATGCCATTTTTTTCTTTACCATTATAAAAACAATACCCTTCAACTTCTTGAATATTATTATGAGCTAGACGCCTATTATAGTATGGCCATGGCTGCCAAAAATTATGATTTTATTTTTCCTACTTGGATAGAAAGCGAGCAGCCCCTTTTTGAAGTGAGTGCCGCCATTCACCCCTTAGTGACAAATGCTGTAGATAATAAGCTCTCCCTTAACCATCAAGGCAATTTGCTTTTTTTAACGGGCGCAAATATGGCAGGGAAAAGTACTTTTATTAAAACCATCGGCATTGTTTTATACCTAGCCCATGTGGGTATTGGCGTGCCTGCAAAAAAATTAGAACTAAGTTTATTTGATGGTCTTATTACCAATTTGACCATTGCCGACAATATAGTAAAAGGAGAAAGTTATTTTTTCAACGAAGTGCAAAGGATAAAAAATACCATTGAAAAAATAATAGATGGAAAAAAATATTTTGTTTTAATTGACGAATTATTCAAAGGCACCAATATTCAAGATGCCATGAAATGCAGCAGTGCCGTTATTGAGGGTTTACAAAATTTAAGAAATAGTTTATTTATTATCTCCACACATTTATACGAAATAAGCGATGGCTTAAAAGGTTTTAGCAATATTCAGTTTAGTTATTTTGAAACAGCCGTGCAAGAAAAAGAATTGATTTTTCATTATCAATTAAAAGAAGGCGTTAGTCAAGATAGACTCGGGTATTTAATTCTAGAAAGAGAAGGTGTGGTAGACCTGCTAAAAAACATTAGCAAAAACAAGTATTAATACTTTCAATTCGCATTTGTATCTAGTTTAGTTTCAAGCAAAAAGATGCTTGTAAAAACAAAGGGTAGCGCTATTGTGGGCATTGACGCTGTTACCATTACCATTGAAGTAAATGTTAGTATGGGCCAGGGCTATTGTATAGTGGGCCTTCCCGACAATGCTGTTAAAGAAAGTTTAGACAGAACCGAAAGTGCCATCAAGTCCAATGGCTTTCATATGCCCCGCACTAAACTGGTTATCAATTTATCTCCTGCCGACTTAAAAAAATCGGGGGCCGCTTTTGATTTGCCCATTGCCATTGGCATATTAGCAGCCTCAGAACAAATTACCCAACCTTCCCTAATTGAAAAATATTTATTCATGGGCGAGCTGGGATTGGATGGTAGTTTATACCCCATTAAAGGAATACTTGCCATGGCCATGCAAGCTCAAGCAGAGGGTTTTACTGCCATGGTTATTCCTACACAAAATGCTGCAGAAGCTTTAATGGTTGATGGCATACCCGTTTTTGCATTCTCTTCTTTAAATGAAGTGGTTCATTTTTTAAATAATCCTTGCTATGAAAAAGAATATAGCCAACAAGATGCCAGTGCTACCCTTGCTGAAAAAGTACAAACCAATACCATACCCGATTTTGCAGATATAAAAGGGCAATCAGAGGCCAAGCGTGCTTTAGAAATTGCCAGTGCAGGTGGACATAATCTTATAATGATAGGACCACCCGGTGCAGGGAAAACCATGCTTTCAAAAAGTATCGTTTCTATTTTACCTCCCTTAAATAAAAATGAGGCACTTGAAACCAGTAAAATTTATAGTGTTTCTGGAAAAATACCTTTGCAAAATCAACTTATAAGTAACCGTCCATTTAGACAACCCCACCATAGTTTATCGGCCATTGCCATGATTGGAGGTGGTGGCCACCCTCAACCTGGAGAAATTTCTTTAGCCCATAATGGAGTTTTATTTTTAGATGAACTACCAGAGTTTAATAAATCGGTGATTGAAGTGCTAAGACAACCCATGGAAGCGGGCATAGTGAGCATTGCTAGGGCTAAAATGACGGTGAATTTCCCTGCCAGATTTATGTTACTCGCAGCCATGAACCCCTGCCCCTGCGGCTATTATAACCATCCGCAAAAAGCCTGTCATTGCAGTAGTTCGCAAGTACAGAAATACCTGCATAAAATTTCTGGACCCTTATTAGATAGAATTGATTTACATATTGAAGTAAGTCCTGTACCCTATCATGAACTTACAAAAATCGAAACAGCTGAAAATTCTATTGAAATTGCCAAAAGAGTCAAATTAGCAAGAGCCATTCAATTAGAAAGGTTCAAAAACGAGGCAGGCATTTACACGAATGCACAAATGAATGAGACTTTATTAAAAAAATGGGGTATTCTTTCCCCTCCTGCTGAGAAATTATTGGCATTAGCGATGGAAAAATTTCAATTAAGCGCTCGCGCCTATGATAGAATTAGAAAACTGAGTCGAACAATTGCCGATTTAGAAGGCAGTTCCACCATAAAACAAGAGCATATTAGCGAAGCCATCCAATATCGCAACTTAGACAGGTCTACCTGGGGTCAATTTAAAAGTTAAAGGGCAAAAAAAATTAAAACAGTTAGTATTGTCCTGTTTTTAGCATGACTAAAGTGCAGGCTTCGATTGTTTCAATTCCTTTTTCGGTGGCTAAACTTTGTAAAATTGGATTTTCTGTACCAGGATTAAATATAATTCTTCTTGGATTCAAATCTAAAATGGCATTATAGTAGGATTCTTGTGCTGAAGGGCCCAAATACAGGGTGACAGTGTCTATGCGCTCATCTGTTGGCCAT
>CAITGN010000075.1:0-3158 GCA_903891965.1 uncultured Bacteroidota bacterium | reverse complement strand
TTTGATGTATTTGCTGCACTATTTCCAAGGCTAAGTGTATAGCCTTTATCAAATGTTTTAGGCAATGGTTGACTAATTGTTTTATCGCCATCTGTAATGAGCAATAAACTATAACTATGATTTGCCTGAGGCGTAAAATTGAAACTACCCATGCCCATACTACCTATGCCTAATGAAGAAGTATTGCACTTTGTAATGGTATCACCTTTTTCATTTAATAAATAGCCCTTTGCTTGAACACCTTTCCCCAATTGATTGGCAATTTTAAAAGCCACTCTAGCTGCTTGGCCCACCACTAAATTACCCCCTTCTGGGAAAATTTGAATGGAGTAATTTTCTTTATTAGGGATATAATTATTTTCTTGTGTTAATGAGGGGTTAAGAATAGAAATTTTCTTTTCGAAGAAAAAACCTTCATTGAAATTTTTCATCCAATTGGTATAGGCCCTTAATGTATAATTGCCAGTGGCAATGGCACTTGGTATAAGTATAGAACCATTACCGGTTGCTTCATTTAATTCAATTTTTTCTTGCCAAACAGCTTTATTATTATTGTCTATTAATTCTAGATAAGCAACCTTACTTATGGTTAAAGGCCTATTTAAAATAGCATCCACATTATATATCTTAAACCAACAAATTTCATTCGCTAGGTAGAAATTTTTGTCGGTATGTATGTAAAGCTTTTCTTGTAAATTATTTTGGGTAAAATTCTCAACAGCATTCTGTAAGCTAATAAGCTCTTTATTTTGCCCTGCTACTTGCAAGCTTACTAGCAATAAAGTTGCCAATACTAAACCAACCATGCTATTATATATGTAGTGCTTCATAGTGTAGTTGGTTTATTTCCAAAAAGAGGGTTTTATATTAGTGCCGCGTAATCTGCAGTCGACACATTCTGGAGGGGCTGCATAAAAACTAATAATAGCACCCGTCATTGCATTAATGTCTTTATAATTAGTAGGTAGTAGCATAATTGCTTTAATTTGAATACTATCACTATTATTAGTAACTGCAATTTCTGGACAATCAGGTTTGTATAACCAATAAGCCCAATCAGGCACTTGATAAGGATTTACAAAAATTCTTTTTTCTTGCACAGGGCAAACGTCAATATAGCCAATGACTGGGTCGTTATTAGTAGTGCAATGAATATTTCCCGTAAGTTCAGAAGGTTGCGCGTCAAAAATAGAACCTGTGCCTTCTGTATTTTTTTTCATTCTTTGTAAAAATTCATAGCGGCCCTTGCTTAAACTGTATTGTCTTACATTAATACTATATAATACGCCTAGTTTCCAAGAAGCAGGGGGAATAGAATGAATAGGTAAGTGTACTACATCACTACTCATATTGGCTGTAGACCCAGTTAAAATTGAACTTGAATTTTCTGTTTTCCAGCAAATGTATTGACCCATATCCCAAGCAAATCTGGTAGAATCGGAAAACACCACACTGTATTGTTGTCCTTTGGAACTATTAATAATTTTATATTTTAGATAGGTTTGATAAGTGGAATGAAACTCCCAGGTTTCGGTATAATCCCATTGGTAATACTTTGTATTATTAGAAGGGTCGTGGGTGTCTACATAAAATTGCAACCCTTGTGATTCAGTTTTATAATTAATACTATCAATAGCAGGGTTAATTTTTACTGCAGCAAAATCGGATAAATATTTTTTACCATCTAAAGTGGCAATATTTATTCTGTATTTTTTATTGGCGTTTAAATTTAATTTTGAAACACTATAATGTCCTTTTGAGATTTCTGTTAAAGGATAAAGGCTATTGTCATCTCCTTCTACATTTACTTTAGCACCTCCTTCGTATTTAACGGTATTAGATGACAAGGCGGCCGTTCTACTAAGTATAATATTGGTTTCTCCTATACCGCTATTAATAATACCTTCTACTACTAAATAGCCAGTACTTGGAGAGATGACAGGGGAAATATATTTTTCCTTGCATGCCCAAAGACCAAGAATGAATAAGCTATAAATAATTCTCTTTTTCATAGTTGCTTATTTAAACTTAATATTTAAATTAATATAAGGAATGGCATTACCAAAGATGGAAAGTTTGTATCCATTCACCATTCCATTTTCAGAAACATAATAAATGGAATAAGGATTTTTACGACCTGTTAAGTTATACACTCCAATAGACCATGAATTATGGAATACCTGATTCACTTTATGGTTGCCTTCAATGTTCATAGAGAAATCGGTTCTGAAATAATCGGGAATGCGATATGCATTTCTGTCGGCATATAAAGTACGCATGGAACCACCATAACTAAATAAACCAATAGGAAGGGTTATAGGGCGGCCGGTACTATAATTGCCATTCATAGAAACGCTAAAGCGGTGACTAAAACGGTAATTGGCAATTACTGTCACATCATTTGGCTTATCATAATTACCTGGATAGAATTCACCTTTATTAATTATTTCACCTGCAGTTGGGTCGTTCATACGCAGTAAAATACGAGACCAGGTATAACTAATCCATCCATTTAATTTGCCTGAAAGTTTTTTCACTAATAATTCTACACCGTAGGCTTTTCCTTTAGTGCCAATCACATCGGTTTCTATATGATGGTTCATAACCAATTTGGCGCCACTCTTATAATCTAAATAGTTTTCAATGTTTTTATAATATACTTCTAAAGAAGTTTCAATAGTGTTCGATTTTAAATTCTTATACAAACCGAAAGAAATTTGATCTCCCATTTGAGGTTTAATATTCGGGTCACTTAGTTTCCAAACATCGGTAGGGGCCATGGCCGTGGTATTGGACAAAGAGTGAATATATTGGCGTTGTGTATTGTAAGAGGCTTTTAAAGAAAAAGTTTCATCAATTACATATCTTAAAGCTAGTCGATACTCGGGGCCTCCATAAGTTTTAATCACATCACCACTTGTATAGTTCACTGTTCTTAAAATATTTTCTTCTGTTCTTGGAATGCCTGCTGGGTATTCATTAATGGACTGAGCACCTAATACATTAAATACAGAAAAACGAATACCTGCATCTAATTTAAGCGCACTGGTAATAGTATAGTGTTCGCTAGCATAGAAGGCGCTTTCTAAAGCTTGTTCTGTAGGGATGATGTCTGGTTTGATGAGCGATTTTTCACCCAAGGGGGTATAGTTGCCTGG
>CAITGN010000074.1:0-5500 GCA_903891965.1 uncultured Bacteroidota bacterium | reverse complement strand
TAAATAGGGCACCCTAATGGCATTGTATATCTCGGTAATTTGAGGAGGTACAAAGCCCTTGCTAAAATTAATATAGCTACCCCAATTTCTGTGATTATAAGTAAGACCTATTTTAGGTGCGAATTGTGTAAAATTATTTTTTGCAGATGGGGTTCCAAGAGGAAGTAGATTGTTAAAAAGGTATTCAAAATTATCATAGCGCATGGTCATGTTTAAGCGAATAGCTTTATTTAAATTGGCGATATAATTAAAGTAAATAGCTTTATTGCTAATGGTCGTATTATAATTTGTAATAAGTGAATCCCTGCTGGGGTAAGCATATTTTGTGTACTTACCAATGCTAGTGTCTTTTATAATATCTATATAGTGGGCAATTAAATTTTGATGGGTAATATCCCAATAACCGCCCAGCATTATTTTGCTACTTAGCGCTGGAAGGCTCCATACATGTTGAAGGTCTAGTACATAGGCATCAAAATGGTTGCTATTCACTTGTCCTTTGAATTTCGTTGGGTTGTTAGTAGACGCTATAGAATAAGTAGGGTTCTGGTCCATGGTATTATTACGATACATGAAATTAAGCATTGTATTAGACTGCTTATTCCAGTTGTACTCTAGGTTTTGTCTAAAACGAATTGCATCAATTTTTCTAAAGGTGAAAGTTTGTTGTGTGCCAAAATTTTTCTGAAAAAATTTAATACTATCTAAGGAGCCTGTCATTTGAGTATAGTAATTTATGTATTGAAGGTTTTGATATCCTTTCAATTTATCGTTTACTCGAAAATTTCTTTTAATGCTTAATGCTTTTTTAGAAAAATCGCTGTACTCGGTAATGCCCTTTTTTTGATCGGTCCATGCGCCAGTAATTAACCAGCCACCTGTTTTACTGGGCGCACCCCAACTTAGATCCCATTTTTTAAAACCTGTATTATTTATTTGTGTACTTATAAAAGCATTGGCCTTAGTAGGAACGGGGGTTGTTAAAATATTAACCACACCGCCAATGGCCTCCGCACCATATAAGGCCGAGGCAGGGCCTTTAATAATTTCAATACTATGAATATTGCTACTATTTATTTCAATAAGGGCATTGCTGCTAAATAAACCACTGGTTCTAATGGGCATGCCATCTTCTAAATATAAATAAAGGCCCTTTAAGGAAATAGGCTGTCTAATGGACATCATATGTTGTTCATTCCCAATAGTGGGCATATATACCCCACTTACCTTATTTAATAAAAAGTCAATTCTTTGCGCTTTAGTTTCATCCACTATTTTGGGAGAGAGTATGGATATGGCTAGCGGGGATTCTATTCTTTTTTCTTTTAATTTATTGGCAGACACCACAATAGTACTGAGTTGAGTATAGCTTGTGTCCTGACCTGCCAAACTGCTGTATACCAAAACTAAAACGCCCAGCATAAATTTTCTTAAAAAAACCATATTTGCAAATTTAGTAGTTAATTTAGTTATTCGGTTTTTCGTTGAACCTATTTTATCATTATTCAAATTTATCCGATGCGTACATTTTTACTCATTCTCACATTACAATTATTGGTAGGTGTTAATTTTATGGAGGCTACTGCACAAGTAAAACCCCTTCGAGCGCAAGCAAGTATTGTCAATGATTTATTGGCAGACAGGTACAATAATTTATTACCAAGTTTAATGGATAAAGCACAAATGGATTGCTGGGTGCTTATAACAAGAGAATACAATGAAGATCCTATAGTAAGAACCATGCTGCCTGCAGAGTGGATTTCAGCGCGTCGTAGAACCATACTTGTATTTTATAGAAACAAAGAAAAAAACACGGTTGAAAAATACGCAGTGGCTAGGTATGCAGTAGGTACAGAAATTGAAGCTGCTTGGGATGTAGCTGCATTTCCTATTCAATGGGATGCACTTACAGCTTTATTAAGAAAACTAAACCCTTCAAAAATTGGCATTAATACTTCTGCCGATTATGGGCATGCCGATGGTTTAGATCATACAGAATACCTGGAGTTCATGCAAAGCTTAAATGAAGCTGAGAGGGCAAAAGTAGTTTCAGCAGAACCCTTAGCAGTAAGTTGGTTAGAAACTAGAACTGAAAAAGAAATGCAATTGTATCCAAGCTTATTAAAAATAACACATGCTATTATTAAGGAAGGCTTTAGTAATAAAGTAATTAAGCCTAATGTCACTACTACGCAAGACCTAGTTTGGTGGTTTAGACAAGAATTAAGCGATAAAGGCCTTATTACTTGGTTTCATCCCTCTATTGAAATTCAAAGAAGAGTTAGTAATGAAAAAGATGATGTGATTAGACCGGGCGATTTTCTACATGTAGATTTTGGCATCACTTATTTAAGATTGAATTCTGATGTGCAAGAACAAGCCTATGTTTTACTTCCTACAGAAAAAGAAGTACCTGCTGCCTTGCAAGCGGCCTTTACTAAAACCAATCAATTACAAGATTTTTTAACCAATGAATTTGCTATAGGCAAATCGGGTAATGCCATTTTAAAGCAAGCTTTAACCAATGCGAAGGCTGCAGGCATTAACCCTAGTATCTATACACATCCTATTGGGTTTCATGGCCACGCAGCGGGCACTACTATTGGTATGTGGGATTTCCAAAATGGGGTTCCTGGTTCTGGCGATTACACGATGAAGGCCAATACCTGCTATTCTATTGAATTAAATGCTACGCATACATTAGTAGGTTGGGATAAGCCCATTAAAGTGGCTTTAGAACAGAACGGCTATTTTAATGGGACTAGTTTTCAATATATAGATGGAAGACAAACTAAAATTCATACAATACAATCTAAATAATTTTTCTAGTATTAATTTTTAAAAAATTTAAAATTATTATTACTGATATTGCTTATAAAAAAAGCCCCGATACATCGGGGCTTTTTTGCGGGTATATTTTTTAAAATTATTTTACTTATTCTATTTATTTAGTAAAATAATGTACAATAAAATAGGTAACAGCTGCTAGTACGCCACTTACTGGAATGGTTAAAACCCATGCCCACAAAAGGTTCGTAGTTACACCCCATCTTACAGCGCTTAAACGTTTTGTAGCACCTACTCCAATAATAGATCCTGTAATAGTATGTGTAGTTGAAACGGGTATACCCATTTGACCTGTAAAAAATAAAGTGAATGCGCCTGCCGTTTCTGCAGCAACACCTTCAAGTGGTGTAACCTTGGTAATTTTAGAACCCATTGTTTTAATAATTTTCCAACCACCACTCATGGTACCTAAGCCAATAGCTAAATAACAAGATACCGGAACCCAATCTGGTAATTGGCTAAAGTCTTGCATACTTCCATTGGCAATTAATGCAGCACCAATTATACCCATTACTTTTTGTGCATCATTACCACCATGTCCAATACTGAAGGCTGCAGAACTAAACAATTGTAACTTTTTAAACATATAAGCTACGGAACGAGATGTAGGTGTTTTTATTTTCTCTACATACAGATAAATAATCATAAATAAAATGGAAGCACCAATGATACCGTATACAATTACTGAATTATCTGCTTTGTCAATTTCGCTTCCAAAAGTTTTTTCAATATTGAATTTGGTAATTTTTGCTTTTACCTTTTCTATATTTTTATCGGCAATAGGATAAATACTATTTACAATTGTTAAGGCCGAGTCCAGGCTAATATTCCCTTCTAAATATAATTTTAAAGGCTCTTTATATTCTTCAGTTTTATCTTTTGCAATAACGTAAATTGCTTTTGCGTCTTTATCTTCTGCCGATTTTGCTTCTATTACTAAAAAATCGTTTGCGTTTCTAACTTCATCTTTTAATTTGCTAACAGCCACATTTTTCAACCAGCCACTGTCTTTTGCAATAGAGGCAATTTTATCTGCAGAAGAATTATCAAAATCAGATAAGTAAGGAACTAAATGATTGTAAGAAGCGTTAGCCTTTTCTAGTTTTCCTTCATTTAATTGAAGGGCAGCTAATAAGCTAGCATCGCCTTCTTGTTTTTTAAGGTCGCCTTTAATAGTGGCAATTTCTTTTTGGTATTTATCTATGCTATAAAACTTTTGAACGTTCTCTTTAATTTTATTGTCCTCAAATTTATCAAACATTAAAACGGTACCAGCAGTGGCAATAATTATAATGGCAAACCTCCACCATATATTGCGCATAATGGTTACCACGGATATAAAAATAGATATAATGATACCTATAATTGGCGCTAAGAATATAAACAAAATTGTTTTCATGATAGTGTCGCTGTCTACTATCTTGGCCCAAGAATAATCGATTCCTTTTATCATGAGTGCATGCGCAATAGCTGCACCTGCAAAGCCTCCTATAAGGGTATGTGAAGAAGAAGAGGGAATGCCATACCACCAAGTAAGTAGGTTCCAGAATATGGCAGCAAGTAATCCTGAGAAAATTACAGGTAAAGTAATAAAGTCTTTGTAAACTGTTTTGCTAATTGAGTTGGCTACTGCATGGTCCTTGAATATCCAGAAGGCAACAGAATTAAATAAGGCTGCCCATAATACTGCTTGAAAAGGTGTCAACACCTTGGTAGAAACCACAGTGGCAATAGAATTGGCTGCATCATGGAATCCATTGATATAGTCAAATATTAGCGCAAGGGCTATAATGATAATTAATAAAGTCATCTTGAATAAATTAAGGAATAAATTAAGCGTACTTGATAATGATAGATTCAACTACATTGGAAACATCTTCAATTTTATCGGTGGCAATTTCAAGTACTTGATATATTTCTCTTTTCTTAATTACTTCTTTAAAATCGTTCTCTTGTTCAAATAGTCTTTCAATACTCATGTCAAAAATATCATCTGCCTGATTTTCAATACTGTTTACCTTAATCATGGCTTCAGTCATTTCCTTAATGTTCTTCATATTGCGAAGTCCCAAGACCACTTTTTTAGTTTCTAGTGTACCTTGTAAAATTAATTCTGCTAGTTTGTGTATACCTGTATCGTTAGGATTTACTTTATAAAAATTAATCTTTTTTGCTGAAGCATAAATGTAATCTGCAATATCATCTAATGATGACGCTAAATAGTGAATGTCTTCTCTATCAAATGGTGTAATAAAATTTCTACCTAATTCGGTAAAAATTGAATGCGTTAAATCGTCGTTCTTATGTTCTAGGTTTTCAATCTGCGCTAAAATATTAGCTCTCACATCGGCATCTGGCTCGTTTACCATTTCTTTTAATTTGATGCCCATTTCATAAACATGTTCAGCAACTTCTTCGAATAATTGAAAGAAAACTCTATCCTTAGGTAAGAAAATTTTCATGATTGAATTAAAGTCCATAATTAAGCTTTTTATAGGTTTGAATAATGCATCACAAAAGTCCCATTTTGAGCCCAAAGGGGGTTCAGGCCTATATTACCAAATTGTTACCAAATACTGGGTAGCAGGAATAAGTTCTTTTAGAAGGGCTGGAACAAAGCCTAGCCTTTAATTAGAACGGGCAATAAAAAAGG
>CAITGN010000073.1:0-10827 GCA_903891965.1 uncultured Bacteroidota bacterium | reverse complement strand
TGGATCGTAATCCCAATGTATAAATGCTTTGTATTCATGTCCTGGTCGAATAGGAAAATTTAAATTGGCTCTATCAATAGATACCCATAATTTTTCTGTTCCCCATATATCAACAAAGGCGTCATAAACTTTTTGCATTTGACGATTGTTCCATAAATGTTGATTATTATAACATTCTACCATGCCTGTACCTGCAAGCTCTTTCATTTTCATTTCAGCTCTTGGTGCAGTATACCATGTTTCTTTATTATTAGGGTCCTTCTCTTCAAACTCCCATAAGAAAGCCGCAGTCGCTAGTGCTTGTTCACGAGGCACTGCATTTTTAACAACAATATATCCATTGTGTTTCCAGAAGGTCCAATCTTCTTCACTTAATACACGTAGTGGTTTGCCATTAGAGCGGTCATTTAAACTAGTGGCACTACTTTTTGCAGTAGAAGGGTTTCCGGGGATGTCTTTGTGTGCATTATTAGGCACCATGGTGGGTACCATATTGGGTACCATTGATTTATTTTCCATAACAATCGTATTTGAAACTAAATTTAAATAATTTAGTTTGAATTAAGAGAAAAATTAAATCAAAATACGTCCATCTTCCATATGTATAATTCGGTGGGTGCGCTCTGCAAAGCTAGGGTCGTGGGTAACAATTAATAAGGTTTGATTAAACTCAGCACTTAAGCGATTGAATATATCAAAAACCATATCGCTATTTTTTTTATCTAAATTACCAGTGGGTTCATCGCCCATAATGATATGTGGATCGTTAATTAATGCTCTGGCAATGGCTACTCTTTGCTTTTCTCCACCCGATACATGGTTTGCTTTTTTCAAGGCTAAATGATCAATACCTAAAATTTTTAATTTTTCCATGGCACGGTGTTCCACTTCTTCATTTGAATACTTATTCAACTTCAAGCCGGGCAACATCACATTTTTAAGCACATTGAATTCATTTAACAAATAATGAAACTGAAATACAAAGCCAATTTTTTCATTTCTAATTTTTGCTAAGAAGCCTTCATTTTTCTTAGGCATTTCTTCTTGGTCAATAAAAATTTGCCCTTCATAATCGGTATCCATGGTAGACAATAAATACAATAAGGTAGATTTACCACAACCCGACTTGCCCGTTAAAGAAACAAACTCTCCTTTACTAATGGTGAAATTAATATTATTCAGTACCTGCACACGAATGGGATCGTGAAAGTATTTATTAATATTTTTAGCTTCTAAAATGGGTGTACTCATATTATTTTCCTCTTATAATTATAACCGGATCAATCTTGCTTGCTTTACGCGCAGGGAACCATCCGGCTAAATAGGTGGTGATAAATGAAAACACAATACCAATTAAATAGAACCGTGGATTATAATTGATGGGATAGGTTTTAATAGTAGGCAGGGAAGCAGTGTTAAAGGGTATTTGATCAATGGTGGCAGATAAACTGAAACCGAATAGGAGCCCCATTAGTCCGCCAAATATGCCAATGCTAATAGCGATATAAATAAAAATATTTTTAACATCTATTCCCGAAAAACCGGTGGCTTTTAAAATAGCAATAGAATCCATTTTTTCAAAAATCATCATGTTTAAAATATTATAAATACCAAAACCTGCTACTATTAATAAAGTAATTCCCACTGCATAAGAAATTAAAGTTCTAATAGAACTACCTGTTTCAAACTGTGAGTTGGCGGTTTGTACATCTTCGGCGTCTAACTGATATAGCTTCTCATATTCTTTGGCCAACTTGGGTGCCAAGCTAATATCCTTTAATTTAACTTGAATAGCTGTGATATAATTACTGGGTTGAGATAATATTTTTTGAACCGTACTAACCGATGCAAAACTTTGTACATCGTCAAAATCTCGAATACCAGATTGAAATAAGCCAACTACTTTTAA
This sequence comes from uncultured Bacteroidota bacterium, assembly GCA_903891965.1. GTDB lineage: Bacteria > Bacteroidota > Bacteroidia > Chitinophagales > Chitinophagaceae > Sediminibacterium. The sequence continues at coordinate 8,918 of CAITGN010000073.1, read as the reverse complement.
TTGAAATCTTTCTCCTTTGGAAGTAGTTACTTGAACCACATCTCCAATATTTACTAATAATTTTCCTGCAAGCCCTTTACCTAAAATAATGCTATTGCTAATTTTAGTTAAATCTGAAGCATTTCCTGCAGTCACATATTCATTGAAATGAAATAACCTAGCTTCTTCTACAGGCTCAATACCATTCATGGCACCAGTGATATCAATACTTCCATCATTAAAAAATATTTGAGCAGTTAGTTTAGGGGAGAAGCCTAAAACACGGCTATCTTTTTTTAAAGATTCCATAATAGCGCCACTATTATAAATAGCTTGTCTATTGGCATCAGATTTTATAGACTCTATAAAATGGTGGGCATTTCCATATTCGGTTGCTAATTTAACGGGCTGATTTTGATTGGGCTTGATATCATTGAATAGTCTAACATGTGGCGTTCTATTTAAGATAAGCCCGTCTAGTAAATCGTTCAAACCACTCATAAAGCTAAGTAGTGTAATGAACATGGTAATACTAAAGGTGACGCCAATAGCCGCAACCAGCGTCTGTTTCCACCTTGCAAAGAGTAAAGATTTTGCAATATCTATGAGCAGCTTTCTTTTCATGATTAAGGTTTGAAAAGAGCATCTTTTGCTGTTATACCAGAGATAATTTCTACTTTTTCGTAATCCTTTAAACCGGTCACTACTTTTCTTTTTTCCTTGTTGTCTAATAAAACATATTCATTGTCGATTAAGTAGTTTCTAGGAATGGTTAACACATTTTCTTTTACTTCAATGACAATATTGGCCTCGGTCGTTAAATTAGGATATAAGTGATCGGGCTTTTTTGTAAATACGGCTTCTACTTTAAAGGACTTAGATTTTTCATTCATGATAGGGTATAACCTACTCACTACTGCTTCAAATACTTCTCCTTTATAACTATCTAGCGTTAAAAATACTTTTTGCCCAATTTTTAATTTTGAAATATCATATTCATCTGCTTGTAATTCTACATAAAATTGATTGGCGTCTCCTATAATAGCAATAGGCGATTGTGAATTCACCATTTCCCCTTTTTCTTTTGATAAACTATAGAGCTTACCATTGATTTCGCTTTTTACGACAAAGTCGTTCATAGAGCTGGAAGAGATATTGGCTGTTCTTTGAGTTTGCTCGGATTGAAAATTGATTTGTTTTTGTAAATCGTTGCTGCGCAATTTTGCCGCATTAAAAGTACTTACTGCATTTTTATAAGAAAGCTCTCTTTGGTCTAATTCATTTTTAGAACCAATTTCCTGTGCCCATAATTTTTTTTGTTTCTCATATAAAGAAGCCTCGTTATCCATTTTTAATTTGGCTACTTCTAATTCTGTTTGGGCTTGTATTAATTTTTCTTTATTCTCATTGGTAGAAGAAAAATTCGCCAATAATTTTGCATTCTCATAACTTAATTTTTGGGCAGCATCTGATAACTTTAAAATGACCTGTCCTTTTTTAACTAAGTCGCCATCTTTTACAAAAATAGCTGTAACAATGCCTGTAGCTTTTGCATATACTTGATATTGATTATTACTTTTAATAATGCCTGAAGCATATACAGAATAGGTGATCTTTTCTATACTTGGATGGATGGATTCTACTTTTTTATTACATGCTGTAATGGCAAGTAGCAAAAGCAGGCCAGGCAGTAGTTTAGCCATAAAATTATTATTAAAATTCATAACCAAAGCTATGGATTATTTCGTAAATTTCTATTCATAAAATCGTGATAACGATCATATAATTTAAAAAAAGTAAAGATGTTCAAATTCAAATGTATACTACCCGTACAACTATTTATTTTATCATTTTTAGTATGCGCAATGGCTGCAGCCCAAAAGCCTGATTGGCTTATAAAACCTATTGAAAAAAAGGCTAGCATTTTCATTAAAAACAAGCAACTCATTTTAGATAATGGCTTAGTGCAGCGTGTTTTTTTACTAGACCCCAATGCAAGCTGTATTAGTTATACCAACTTAAGCAATGGCCAAGAATTACTAAGAAGCATTGAGCCAGAAGCAAGGCTGGTATTGAACGGCCATTCTTATAATGTAGGTGGACTAAGTGGTCAAAAAGAAAAAGCCTATTTAAAATTGAACGTAGAAAAATTTCTACAAAAAAAAGATTCCGATTTTGTTTTTACGAACTACAGTATTTCTGAAATTAAACCTTTTATTAATTGGAAGCCTAATACTTGGTTAACCAATCCTAATCAAGCAAAGGGTAAATCCCTTACACTTCATTTTATTTCCAATCTACCTGCTTTAAAAAATATATTGGTACAGGTGCATTATGAATTATATGATGGCCTTCCTTTAATTACGAAATGGGTATCAGTAGAAAATAATTCGAATGCATCTATTAAAATTAATAGAGTAGTGAATGAAGTTTTGGGTTTAGTAGAAGAAGAAAGCGCGGTGGTAGGTAAGCCTGAAGAAATGAAAAAACAACATGGTATTTATTTTGAAACCAATTATGCATTTAACAATGCCATGCGCTACGATATTAGCGATCAAACCACGCACTGGAAAACCGATTTGAGCTATACTTCCCAAGTGAATTATAATTTTGAAACACCTTGCTTATTAGAAATATACCCTGAAAAGGCCCCTGGCATTGCTTTAGCGCCGAATGAAGTTTTTAAGTCGGTGCGCACCAATGAATTATTAATGGATAGCTATGATAGACAAAGAAGAGGCTTGATATTAAAAAAGATGTACAGAACCATTGCGCCTTGGACCACACAGAATCCTATTTTTATGCATTTGGTAAGTAAAAACGACCAAGAAGTAAAAAACGCCATTGACCAGTGTGTGGCTACGGGCTATGAAGCAGTTATTTTAAGTTTTGGAAGTCATTTAGAAATGGAAGATACTACGCGCGCGAATTTAAATAGATGGAAAGATTTAGCTACCTATGCACATGACCATAAAATTTTATTAGGAGGTTATTCTTTATTTAGTAGCAGACGCATTAGTGATGAAGATGATGTTGTAGATATTAAGACAGGAAAACCAGGAGGTGCATTTTTTGGTAATGCGCCTTGCTTTGGAAGCAAATGGGGGCTTGCCTATAGAGATAAAATACAAAACTTTTTTTCTTATACTGGTTTTGATATTTGGGAAAATGATGGTCCTTATCCTGGAGATGTATGTGCATCCACCAAACACCCTGGACATATAGGCTATGATGATTCTCAGTGGAAACAAATGGAAATTCAAAAAGGGTTATACCACTGGTTGAATGAACATGGAGTATATATTAATGCACCTGATTGGTATTTTTTAGATGGCACGCATAAAATTGCATTAGGATATAGAGAAGTAAATTTTTCTTTGCCTCGTCCTCAACAAAAAATTATCAATCGTCAAAATATTCACGACGGTACACTTGAAAAAATTCCTTCCATGGCCTGGGGTTTTGTGCCTCTTACTAAATATCAAGGAGGTGGGCCAGAAGCAGTGCTAGAGCCACTAAGCGAGCACTTGAACGATTATGAACAGTTAATGATGCAATACTATGGCGCAGGGGTGCAGGCCTGTTATAGAGGGCCTAGGTTATACGATACAGAAACCACCAAACAAATGGTTGCTAAAACTATTCTATGGTATAAAAAATATAGAAACATTTTAAATGCTGATATGATTCAATTGCGCCGTGCCGATGGGCGAGACTGGGATGGTTGGATGCATGTGAATCCTGCACTTGCTCAAAAAGGGCTGATGATGTTATTTAATCCAACTCAAGAAGCTATTACAAGAACTATTTCCTTGCCTTTATATTATACAGGCCTAAGTAAAACGGCTATGGTGAAAGATGCTAAAGGTGTTTCGAAAACCTATACATTAAATAGAGACTATACCATTGATTTTACTTTCACTATTGCTGCCGATTCTTATAGTTGGTTTCTAATAGAGTAAATTACTAGTTTAAAAATAATTCATCTACAAAAATCCAGGCAGGGGTTCCTTTACCCGGATGCCATTTAGGTAATTTTTTAAGATTCAATAAAGTAAACCTATAATATTTATAGGCAGCTTCTCCTGGTATAGTGCAGCTAAATGATTTATTTTCTCTTACCACTTCTGTTTCTTTTAAGGAAGGGAACTTGGCTTCATTTAATTTTTTAAATTGTTTACCATCATTACTTCCTTCAATCATAATAGATAAAATAGGAAAGATATAGGCTCCATTATCTACAAAGGCATTGAAATGTGCTTCCTGCAAGGGCCTTGCTTGTTTAAAGCCAATCACAAATTTCATAGTGGTGTCTCTGTAAGCTAACCACTTGCCATTAGAAAAGTTTTGTTCTCCTAATTCATAATCGGTAAGGGTTTTAGCCCCTGAGCCTGGATATTTTTTATCGGGATTAGTCACAAAATAAATAGTATCGGGATGAATTTCAGATTTATAAAATGTTTTTTGCACTATATCACTACTTAACCAACCTGGCTTGAAAGCTTTTGTCTTTAAAACAGTGTTTTTAGTAAAATGTAATTTTTTGGAATAGATAGGACTTGAAAGACTATCTGGCTCTGTACCATCTATTGTATATCTCACCACCGTGCCTTTTAGAAAATGTTTTACTCCTACATCTAGGCTAGTGACTATGATAGAGGAATCTTGTTCAATGATGGGGCTAGTTAATTTTATAATTTCTGTATCTAAATTATCGCCAATAATTATTTTTACCTTTTTATTCTTAGCTGTTAATTGTTCAAATTCTTTTTCATTTGAATGATTGGTCCAAATATGTACTTCTGTAAAGGGGGCTTTGTCTAATAATGTAGTTAAAGAGTTTTGATTGACTTCAATACCACAAATAGACAAGTTGATTAAACTTGGAATATTTTTAAGTGGCTGTAAGTCGGCTAAAGCTAATTTTGTATAATTTAAGTTCAGTTTTTTTAGATGAGTGAATTGTACAATACTAGCAAGGTCTTCTTTAGTCACAGGCATGCCCTGCATATTAAGACTTACAATTTTATCTTTAATTTTTTCTAAATTTTTTAACTGCTCTATTTTATAAAAAGAACCTTGAAAAAAGTTAACTTCTATTTCTTCCGATCCATTAAATAAATAATTCACAGTGAGGTAACTTGAATTATACTCTTTTAAATCGGGGGCTGTATTTTTCTTATCACCACTGCTTTTTGCAGGTGCTTTATAAGCCATAGCTAGTATGGCTAAGCTATCGTTTTTAGCGAGCTCACTTATTTTTTTAGTAAAATTACCACCCGCCTTTACCCACTTAGTAAGTAAGGTTAATTCTTCTAAAGTCAACTGCAGCTTGCCATCTGGAGGCATATGCTTTTCATCTGCATTCGGCAGATGAATTCTTTGTAATAGTAAAGCTTCTCCATTATGAAAGCTTGTTAATATATTTCCATCCTTACCCCCTTTTATAATAAGCTCGGGACTTTGTAATTGTAATTTACCCTTTACTTTATCAGGTCCATGACAGCTTACACATTTTTGGGTGAGTATGGGCGCAACTGCTTTTTCATAAACAGATAAGCTAGAGTCAACGGTTTTTACTTCTTCTGCTACCACTGCTGCTGTTGGAATAGAAAGTGCATTTTCTCCATGGGTTAATAAGGCACCCTGATGTGTAAAAAATAGTAGCACCAATAAATAGACAAGGGCGATGATTTTTTTATAGTTAGTAGCAATATTTTTTATGTAAATAAGTAACCAACTTATAAATGCAATAGAAAGGCCACCCCATTTATGTAAATTTAAAGTGTTGGTATCATAGGCGTCTTGCTTAGATAAAAACAAGCCTAACAAGGCTACCATGGAAGCCATGAGGGCATTACCCACTAAAATAAATTTCTCTGTATTTTCTTCTAGGGCTTTATTTTGAAAGAAAAGAAAATAAATAACGATGGCAATACCGATAACAATTGGAAAATGTAAAACCAGTGGGTGCAATTTGCCGAACCATAATAATACATCATTGGTTTTGCTGGCCTCACTATAAATAGCTAGAAGAAGTAGTAGTGGATTTAAAAACCAAACAGACCATTCTCCCCATTGACTTAGTTTTTTAATATCCATACTTAACTTATAATTTCATTGACCACTTTGCCTGCTACATCTGTTAAGCGGTAACGTCTTCCTTGGTGTTTAAATGTAAATCTTTCATGATCGATACCCATTAAATGCATAACGGTTGCATGAAAATCATGCACGTGCACGGGTAAGGAATTAATATTGTATCCAAAATCATCGGTTTCTCCAAAGACGCCTGGCTTCACACCACCACCTGCCATCCAAATAGTAAAGGCTCTTGGATGATGGTCTCTACCATAATTATCCTTGGTAAGTGCCCCTTGACAATAATTCGTTCTACCAAATTCGCCACCCCAGATAACCAAGGTCTCATCTAATAATCCTCTTTGTTTTAAATCTTTAATTAAAGCAGCAGAAGGTCTGTCTACATCTTTACATTGTCCTACAATCTCGGCAGGTAAATTACCATGTGAGTCCCAACCTTGATGATACAATTGCACAAAGCGTACTCCATTTTCAGAAAGTTTTCTTGCTAATAAACAATTGGCTGCATAGGTACCTGGCGCCAAACATTCTGGTCCATACATTTTTACAATAGACTCTGGTTCGTTTTGTAAAGAAGTAATTTCAGGAACTGCCATTTGCATTCGATAGGCTAGTTCATATTGCTGAATCTTGGTTACAATTTCAGGATCTCCAATATTATTATAAGCTTCTTGATTTAGCGATGCAATCTCATCTAAAATTTTTCTCTTGTCACCTCTGTCAATAAATTCAGGGTCGCTTAAATATTTTACAGGTTCTTCACCACTACTAAACTGCACACCTTGATGTATAGAATCTAAAAATCCATTATTCCATAATTTAGAATACACCCCTTGTCCATTGCCCTTGCCTTTACTTAATAATACACAGAATGCAGGCAGGTTTTTATTTTCACTTCCTAAGCCATAACTTACCCAAGAACCCATGCTGGGGCGGTTTCCCACTTGTGCACCGGTTTGAAAAAAGGTAAGGGCAGGATCGTGGTTGATAGCCTCGGTATACATACTTCTAATGATACATAATTCATCACTCATGCTGGCAATATGCGGAATAGACTCACTAAACCATCCACCATTCGCTCCATGTTGCGCAAAATTAAATTTGGTACCCGCTAGTGGAAATTTAGCTTGATTCGCTGTCATGCCCGTTAATCTTTGTCCATTACGAATACTTGCAGGTAAATCTTGGCCATGCATTTTTTGTAGCATCGGCTTATAATCATATAAGTCTAATTGTGAAGGAGCACCATTTTGAAATAAATAAATAACGCGTTTTGCTTTGGGTGCAAAATGCGGAAGTACATTGGCAAATAATTCTTCTTCATTACTTGCATCAAAAAGTCCTGGTACCATTAGCGATCCCAAGGCAAGTCCACCAATACCTAAACTTAATTTAGATAAAAATTTTCTTCTATTTTGATTTAAGCCATGTTCTAAAAATTCATTCATACTAATTATTTATGATTTTGTGATGGTCTCTTCCAAATTGTATAATATCAGTATCGTTTTCATTAAGGCCGCCGCTTCTGCCTCATTGTATTTTTTTGTGGGATGTTGATATTCACCCACCGTCAATGTATTTTTTAATAAAGAAGCATTGCCATTAAAAAAGGCAACTTGCTTTTCACAGTAGTCCATTAATTTATTACGCTCAAACCTGGAAGGCTTTCTTATCACAATGGTTTCAAAGGCTTGCTCTAATTTATCTTCTAATGACTTATTAGTGATAGATATATTTTCAGCGAGTACGCGTGAGGCTTCTAATACAGCAGGATCGTTTAACATGGTTAAAGCTTGTAGCGGTGTATTGGTGCTAGCTCTTTTGGCTTCACATTGGTCTCTATTACTTGCATCAAAAATCATCATACTAGGAGGAGGTGCCGTTAATTTTATAAAAGTGTATAAACCCCTACGGTAAATGGCTGGCCCATGGTCTTGTTTGTAAGAAGCTAGTACGCCTCTACCCGATGTAGTACTTTCCCAAACACCCTTGGGTTGATAAGGCTTTACACTAGGTCCTCCAATCATGGGATTTAAAATACCACTAGTGCCCAATACCCAATCTCTTACTATCTCTGCCTTGAATCGAATACGAGGAGACCTTGTATAATACAAGTTGTCAGGATCTTGTTCTAATTGTTTCTTAGTTACTACACTGGATTGTTGATAGGTATTACTTGACAATATTTTTTTAATTAAATATTTTACATCCCAGTTATGTTCCATAAAATCAACAGCCAACCAATCTAATAATGCAGGATGAGAGGGTAGTTCACCTTGTAAACCATAATCACTAGATGTTTTTACAATGCCTTTGCCAAAAATTTCTTGCCAAATAAAATTTACAAAAACCCTGGCCGTTAATGGATTGGTTTTTTCTACCGTCCATTTTGCTAAGCCCAATCTATTTCTTTCATATTTCAATGTATCAAAAGGCATAATAGATTCTAGTGCAGTAGGCTTAACTTCTATAGTAGTAGGTGCATCATAACTTCCTCTACTTAAAATATAGGTAGGCCTTACCTTTCCAGTATCACCCATTTTCCAATCACCCATGACAGAGACTTCTAATTTATTCGTATCTACATGATTGATAAATGATAATAATTTTGACTGCTCTTCTTTAGTAATAAATAATTTTGGATTTTTTGCAGGGGTTGAAATACTTACATCTCCTTCATATCCTTTTTCTTTACTCATATTAAAAAAGGCATAGAGTTGGTAGTAGTCTTTATTAGAGAAGGGGTCGTATTTGTGATCATGGCACTGTGCACATTCAATAGTAACGCCTAAGATAGCCTTGCCATAGGTTCTTGTTTTATCTATATTATAAGATAC